>JAATVJ010000399.1 GCA_014523515.1 Nitrososphaerales archaeon TH1177
TAAACAGGCTTCAACTTCAGTTCCCACCTTAAATAGTGGATCATATCTTGCAGAATCTTTTTGAACTCTTAATTTTAATTCTTCTGCCTGATTCTCTATAAGCATGACATTATTTTCCATAATAAACAAAAGTCAGACTACAATATATTAATTTGAATAATGAGAATATTCTTGATTTATAGCAGCTGATAAATAAATAATATTTGACAACAATAAGAAATTACTAAATAAGATAATAAATTATATTATTACCTTTTCATTAGAATAATTTTTTGGTTAAAAATCATACCGTTATTTATTATCAAAATGAAATCCATGGTTAAAAAAGTGTAATAATACTTTTTATTATAATAAGTATAGTAATAATATTAAATTTTCATTTTGTAAAATTATCATCATTTTTTGTTTTATAATAGATGTTAATATTCTAAATATTATTTAAAAACCAATTATAACTATCTGTTTTATCCTTAAAACTATTAAATAATAAATTTAATTATTTTTCTCTTTTTATAATAATTTTATCATTTACTAAATGGTTAATATGCAATAATTTTTATATAATGTCACTATAATTTTTATACATTTTGTTATTGTGAGTTAATTTCTATGTTTAAAGTTAAAACTCTTGATAAATTTTTGATGTCATTATATCTCTACTATTTTGATACTTATTATTATTATTATTGTATTCTCTATCAATCTCGCCAGTAATATCATTATAATAAATTTGACAAATAGTAACAAAAGGATAAATTTTTGTTTTTTTAATAACTGATATAGGAATTGTCCAATGACCAGAATAGCCTATATCACCAAATCCTGCACTATTAATTATGTTTATATGAAGTCTTGCTATAGAAGAACGTGCTTTGATAATTGGAACCAAATTTTTGGTAATTGTATACTCCATTGTTCTACCAAGATAGGTTTCACCAGGTTCTAGCCATAAGCCATCATTTGGAATCTTTATAATCTTTGTAGAATTATCTTTTTTCATATCTAATACATCACAATCATAAAATTTTAGCTCATCATACAAAGTTAGATTATAACTATTAGGATTTAAATTTTTTATATCAAATGGCTCAATTATTATATCTTTAGTTAAACGATTTAAAATTTCTTTACTAGTGAGAATAGCCATGATTAATTAATATATACAGATAATTTAAAATTCTTATGATGAAATATACAATAAGATAGTTAAAGCAAATTTAACCTTTGTAATGATAAATACAAAATAGTAAATGAGAAAAGTATAGTATCAATACTAAAAAACTTCTCTCATACTTTTGAAAAACAACTTCTTTCTGCAAATTTCTTTAACGGGATAAAATATATCCGTCAAAATATACATTAATATAAAAGAGTTGATAATAGTATTATTGTTTACAAAAAATAATCAATTATTTTTGTGTTCAATTATCATATACATCTAACCAATATTCAAAATAAAAATTAAGAATTATTATTATATTGATAGTCAGTATTATATTTATTTTTCAATAAAACTACAGCAATCAGTTTAATAATTTTCCAGATTATTTAATATTAACTTTATAGAATTTTTAATTATTTCTTTATTATATGACCATTCATTTATACTATTATAAAAATAATTACTATTCTTTATAGACAATTTTTCCTTCTGCAAATATTATTTTTGGATAGCTAGACAATAAAAATGGGTCGTCATTCCAAAGAGTAATTGATGCTTTAAAACCAGGTTTTATTTGTCCTATATTAGTTGCTCCAATTATATCGGCTGGTTCTTTTGTTATTTTGGAAATTGCTTCTGCCCTTGAACAACCAAATCTTAATAAATATCTTAATCCATAAAAAAGATTTCGTTGTAATAAGACTGGATGATCAGTCATTAATGCAAATTTAGACTTTGAACTTAATAACTTTTCGATATTTCTCCAACTTTCATGTTTTAATTCTACTTTATATGGAAATGAATCTAGAGGACCATAAATAATAGGAATTCTATTCAACCTTAGTTGAGAAAAAATATTTTCATTATGAACATCACATAAATGATTTGCAATGGCTTCTATCTGAAATTCTTTAATTAATTCTAACATAATCATAACATCATCTTCTTTATGTAAATGTACCATTAATTTGTGTCTTTTTTTCAAAATATTTATAAAAAGTTCCATTTGAGGATCAATTTCCTCAACTAATTTTTTCTTTTTTTCTAAAAGTGTCATTGCTTTTTTAGCTTTCAATAAGTTATCACGAAGAATTGCTATTGAACCCATCCTTGTTGATGGTCTTGTTCCTTTCCATTTTCTAGTACTTCTTGGATTATATCCTAATGCTGTTTTTATTCCTATATCTGATATAAAAGCGTCAGATATATTTGATGCAAAATTTCTAATTAAAACTGCTTTACCACCTATTATATTTCCACTTCCAGGTAACACTACAGAATAAAGCACGCCTGCTTCAATAGACTCATGAAAAGATGGATCATCCATATATACACTATGTAATGCATTAGATAGCGGATAAACTGAATCCATTTGTTCATTTGCTTCTTCTTCATTTGCAGGCTCTCCACTCCTAACCATACCGATGTGACTATGAGCATCTATAAATGAAGGAGTAATTGCACCAACATTTGCTATAATTTCATGCTTTCCAGAAGGTTTAGTATGACCAACAAATTTTATATTATCTTCTTTAATTCCAATATAACAGTCTTTTTGCTCGCTAATGCCATCAAATAATAATTTTGTTTGTATTACTTTCATAATATCTTTTTTTCTTTCTTTTTATATTTATAATATTTCCTAGAATTTTCAACTTTGTATATTGCATATTATTTTATAGTGAAATAAATAATTTATTTTGTCCTCATCTTACTAATTTTTTGATTTTTTTCTATTTTCAATATTTTCTATTTCCAATAATTTTTTGCTTAACTGATTACGACTATTTAAATAGAGTAGTGTTGAGGCAACTAATGCAACTATAATAAATGGTCCAAAAAGGTCATTGAATCTAATTTTTTCAAATAATAAAGTATTAGTGATGCTACTGACTGTCTGATTATTGTTATCATCATTATCACCAAGTGTTGTTGTTCCTGTGATTGTATCTATTGTTTGTGAATTAGAAGGAATAAATTTAATTGTAACTTTTGCCAAAGCATTGCCTCGTTGCTCTGCAAACCAAACATCTTTTTTAGAATCTGTTACAAGATACTGAACAAATGAACCTGATGTTGGAATATCTATATTGATGGTTTCTTCTGTCTGTGGATCTAATATTGCTAATGTGTCTGAAACATGTTGAGCAATCCATAAATTATTATAGGTGTCTAGAGCCATTCCAAATGCTAATCCATTAATATCAGTCAA
>JAATVJ010000054.1 GCA_014523515.1 Nitrososphaerales archaeon TH1177
TTCAGATGAAAATATTATAAATGATTACATTGACAGAGTCTTATCTCTAATAGATGTTGAAAAAATAAAGTCTAGATCATTTAAAGTAGTAATGGATTTAGGAAATGGTGTTCAATCTTTAGTTGCACCCTATTTGTTAAAGAAATTAGGCTGCCAGGTTTTTACAATAAATAGCAACATTGATGGAGATTTTCCAGGTCGAGGTCCAGAACCAACTTTAGACAATTTAAATATTTTATCACACATGGTGAAAGATTTGAATGCGGATTTTGGCGTTGCTTACGATGGAGATGGAGATAGAAGTATATTTTGTGATGAAAAAGGGATTATTCATCCCGGCGATAGAACTGCTGCTGCTCTTATAAAATATTTAATTAGTAATAAAGACAGAGGGGCGGAGATAGTATGTCCTATTAATACGACTTTGAATGTTCAACTTGTTGCTGACGAAGGAAATTCAAATGTAATATATACAAAAGTAGGAAGTGTAGAAGTCTCCCGAGAGATGATTAAAAGAAATTCGCTTATTGGTTTAGAAGAAAATGGTGGATTTATGTATGGAAAACTAAACCAAGTCAGAGATGGCGCAATGACTACAGCACTTGTATTAGATATGCTTACAAATTTTACATCTAATGATAAAACAATTAATTCATTTTCTGATATTATTGCATCACTAAAAAAAATAGCTCAATTTAAAACCAAATTTAAATGTCCTTCGAGAGAGATAGCTAATAAGATAGTTACCAAGTGTTCTGAGCATGGATCTCCAAAAAAGATTGAGAATTTAGATGGTGCTAAAATGTGGATTGACGATGAATCATGGATAATGATTAGACCAAGTGGAACTGAACCATTGATAAGAATGTATGGAGAATCAATTTCACAAACATTGTTGGATTCAAAAGTGAGAGAATATACAAGAATAATTGAAAGTATATTATCATAATAAAAAAAAAGACATACATGACGACGACAACTACGACAACAAAACAACAAATATTAAAAACAAAAAAAGGAATTAGAGAGCAGAATTGAAGTCACTATCACCACCACCACCACCACCACCAACACCACCAAATAAGATTCCCGATAGCAAAAAAACTTTAATTGAAATAACGGTCGTAGGAAAAGATAGAAAAGGAGTAGTTGCAGAAATTACAAACTTTATCTTTAAGAATCATGGAAATATCGAAAAAATAAATCAAAATGTAATAAAGGGCCTTTTTGGTATGCAACTTGAAGCTTCATTTAATAATATAATAAAAGAGAAATTAGATGAGGGACTTCAAGGACTTGCTAAGAATTTAAAGATGGAAATCAAAGTTCATTATCAAGAACCAAATAGATTAACCAATATTGCTATTCTTGTAAGTAATGAAGATCATTGTCTATTAAAAATACTTGACTCATACAACAAAAAGGAACTTAAAACAAAAATTCCACTTATAATTGGAAACTCCAATAGCTTAAAACCAATAGCCGAAAAATATAAAATCCCATTCAATTTGGTTGATCATAAAGATCAAACAGAAGCAGAAAGACAAATTCTGAGATTATTTGAAGAGTATAACATAGACATGGTCATTCTAGCTAGATATATGAGAATTCTGACTCCTAATTTTGTTTGGAGATATCCTAACAAAATAATAAATATACATCCATCGTTATTACCAGCATTTCCTGGTGCATATGCTTATGTTCAGGCATATGAAAGAGGAGCAAAAATTGTAGGTTGTACGGCTCATTTTGTAACTGAAGAGTTGGACCAAGGTCCAATCATATGTCAAAAATCTTTTACTGTTCTTGAAAGCGACAATATCGAGTCAATTAAAAATAAAGGAAGAAAACTGGAAAGTTCTACGTTGCTTCAAGCCATAAAATTAGCTTTGGAAGGTAAATTGGAAGTCTATTGGGGAAAGGTTCATGTTAAAAAAATAAAATCGAATAAAGTAAATAAATATACAAAAAAAAATAAGATATAGTGTAATAATGAATTCATTCTCTCTCTTTTTTTTATTTATTTTAAAATAAATAAAAAAAAGAGAAAAAAACATACAAAATAATAAAGATCATTAGAACAAAGATAAAAAATACTAACAATAGAAGATATATAGAGAGAGATATTGTTAGAAAATGAATAACATTTACAGATTATCTAACCTAGAAATCGAAAAATGGAAAAAAAAATCAGATCAAGTTATTATAATTCCTATAGGTTCGTTAGAACAGCATGGTGATCATCTTCCAGTATCAACTGATTCGATCATAATAGAGCATTTAGCAAAAAAAGTCTCAGAAAAAATTCAAAGTTTATATCTTCCTGCAATAACTTTTGGCATTTCCTTTGAACATGAACCTTTATTCAATATATCACTATCTCATCAAACCTATTCCAATTTTATTAGTGAAATTTGTGTATCACTTGTAAAATATGGAATGAAAAATATAATCTTGTTAAATGGTCATCATGGAAACATGGGATGTTTGTATTATATTTCTCAAAATGTTTCTGATAAAATTCATTCTAATGCAAAAATAAATTTTATCAATTACTGGAATCTGATGAAAGATTTTGATCATGCTGGAGAAATTGAAACATCTCTTGTATTAGCAATAAATACAAAGTTGGTAAAAATGAAAATGGCAAGAGCAAATACAAAAGAGATTGCAGGTTCTAGAATAGCATATACTAGTCTTACGACTAGAACAGGATCTTTTCCTAGAATAACAGGAAATGGAGTATGGGGTGATCCGACAAAAGCATCGATAATAAAAGGACGATCATTATTGGAAAATCTAACTCAGAAGATTGTAGAAATTGTAAAAGAATTTAAAAATTTTAATTAACGATATTAGGTAAGCTCGTTTGCCTAGTTCATTTTCTGTTTAAAAAGAAATACATACATACATGCATACAGTCATCTCAATCAAAAATAATGACTTTGAATGAAATTTTAATATATAACTAATATTCATTTGATAGTAAAGGGTAGATTTAATATTGTCAGTTGATATGGCCGTTAAGGTTTTGGATGAAAGTTTTGGAAAAATTGTATTGATAAAATTAAAAGGTGGAAAAGTTATTAGAGGAATTCTTCATGGTTTTGATCAACACATGAACTTGTTACTTGACGATTCGGTAGAAATAGTAGAAGGCAAATCTACAGATTTAGGAACTATTGTAGTAAGAGGAGATAATGTAGTTATAATATCTCCACCACCCCCCATGTGAAAGGAAAAAAAGGAGAACGATAAAGGAAATGAGGAGGTTGATAAGGTAAGATGACAAAAGGAACAACTTCAATGGGTAAATATACAAGGAAGAAAGTGCATATAAGATGTCGAAGATGTGGCCATAATTCTTTTCATAAGCGTGGAAAAGAATGTTCTAAATGTGGATATCCGGATCCAAAAATGAGAAAGTATAATTGGATTAAAAGACAAGTGATGTAATAATAAAGCAAGTAAACGAATTACTATTAACAAAATTATATCAATAAGCTGGTTGGCTGGCCTAATAATTTCTTTGCTTGAAAAGTATATTTCTATTGTTTATATTTCTTAAAATATTAATTTATTAGTATATATATATATATTTTATAATTAAAATGATTGATTTTAATTCTTTTTTATTGATAGCAGCAGCAGGCCTAGCTTTAATTGGAGGAATTATTTTTGGATTATATTCTAATAGAATTTTTTCTTTATCTTATAAAGTAAAAAAGAAAGATGGAAATCAATCACAATATTCTAAGGTTAAAGAAAAAGAAAATGAGAATGAGGAGGAGCAAAAACAAACCAAATCAAATCTATTAAAAAGAAATTTTGAGTTATTGGAAGATGAGATAAAAATATATCAATTTGAGAAAGATCTTGTATCCCAGGCCATAGAGAATATCTTGCTTGCCTCAAAAAATAAATCAATTGATGTATTTGAAAAAGATCGCCTTTTACTAAAGTATAATGATCAGTTAAAAAAATTAAATGAAAAATTGGACAAAATTCAATCTGAAAGTGATGTTACCAAGTTAATAGACCTGAGAAATGATTTAGCTTCTCTATTAGATAATAAAATTTCAGATATTGATCAAAAAATTAGGGAAATTAACATTAAAATAGAAACTAAATCTAAAATTGGAGAAACAAAAAACCAGAATAAAAATAAAAATAAAAATAATAATAATAATTTAAATAATCTAAATAATCCCTCTGATATTGAAGAAACTATTGATGCAAACCTCAAGACAAGAAAAGTAATAAGTTATAAAAGTAATAATAATACCAACAAGAAAAAAGAGACTAGTATTGAAGCTGAAAGAAAAAAAATTATCGATTTAAAAGATCAAGTATTAGCAGCATTAAATAGACTGGATAGAGCTGGAATTATAAAAGAAGAAATAAAAAATAATGAAGTTGTGATAATACAAGGTAGTCTGACTAAAAAAGATCTTACAGAAGAAGAAAATAAAAATTCTCTACAAAAGGTATATGATTTTAATGATAAAGATCATAAAAATCAACAAGTAGTAGTAGAAAATAGAATTTCTCCCAAAATTTCAATTAATGAAAAAGTGTCTGTTCCAAAAATATTTAGTTCTATAATGAAATTTCAATCTAAAAATGATACAGTAATACCTAATAAAGCAATAATATCAAATCCTATTTTGAAAAGTACGAATCAAGGGATTATAATAAAAAATGATGAAACTATAAATAAAATAAAAACAGACAATTCTTTTATAAATGATAATAATCAAGTTAAAAGTAACTACAATAACGATAACAAAAGTAATAGTAATAGTAGTAGTAGCCCATTATCTAATATATTAAATTATAGTGACTTAAAATTTGACCGTTTTATTGATCCTAAAGATTTTGAGAAGGATATAGTTAAAACTGAGAGCAAAGATAAACAATCTTTGAGCAATGACAAGTCTATGAAATTTAAATTTCCATTAGGATTCATTTTTTCTAAAAACAATAACAAAGAAAAAAAAATTGAAAATAGAACTTGTGATACTAATACAAAAAGAAAAGATTCACTTAGTAATATTGTAAATTAAATAAAATAAAATAAAATCTTATAATTTTTTTTGATGATATATATAAGCAATATTATATTACACCGAAATATTATTCTCTTATTTTTTAGAATTAATTTGTAATGTAATGATTTTAATACCTATCCTTGCAATTAGAATAATTCTATAAAGTATAAAATCTAAATTTTAGCAAAATAATTTTAATATTCTAGACATAGAAAAATATTAATAATAATAATTTAATTTTTTTTTTGGTAGAATCTTAAAATGAAAAATATCAATAAACAAAATAAATAAATAAAAAGTATATATCTCTGCTAAATTGCGAATCTTGATAATGCAAAAAA
>JAATVJ010000400.1 GCA_014523515.1 Nitrososphaerales archaeon TH1177
AAAATCTATCAATATTTTTAGATTGTTCTGTATTAAAATTGATTAATTGCTTTTGGGGTATAAGCCGTTTCATGAATTAAGTTTGGGAGGAAAAACTGTATCTTGTAGCTCTATTGAAAAGCAAAAGAGCATAGGTATCTATTTTTTTTAAATATGGGTAAATTTCATTAACCATTTTCTTAAACTTCAATGTCAATGCTATTCATTTTTTTTAAGATAATAAAATCAAATCTAATATTGCGAGAGAATTTATTGTCCAATAGTGTAGCGCAGCCTATCTCCCAAACTAGCAACTATAATTATGTAATCAATATTATTTTTTAAAACATTTCTTCTATATTAGAATATGTTTGTGGAGTAGTTCAGCCTTGGAAGCATCTGTCTTGACGCTCAGCCTAATTATATTATTTTTCCTTTAGACGAATTTAAAATGAAAACAAGAATTTTTCTCAATTCTTTTTGATTCTTTTTGTGATGGAAAAATTTCTTATTAGCCAAGTTAAATTATAAATAGCATTTCCAAATTCAGAGGTGATAAATAAAAAATTAATGATGTAATAAGTTGATTCTTGACTAAAATAGGTTTGTAAAGTTGGGTATATACATTCATCATATATATCGATAAGAATAACATTTATCTTCTTTCAACTCGTAAAACTGAAAAATCAGAACTAATATTAGATTTGCCTATTCTATCTTTATAGAAATAAATAGTGATGCATTTTTCCATCGTTTTAACTATAAAGTAAAATAGAAATTTGAGGCCGAAAAAATTAAAATCTAATGCAAATTTATTTCAGAAAAAGTCGATATTAAACAAATTAAAATTACATATTAATTTTCAAAAATTTAAACTGATTTTTATTTATTTTTTTGAAAGAAAAAAATTTAAAAGCATAACAAAACTATTTTGAATGTGTATTTGTTTTTATTTAAGTAATTGTGTAATCAAATATTTTGTTTCAGTATTATTATCATTTGTCCAATGAGTTGGAAGATTGATTTCATCAATTATTTGTAAATTATATTTTTTAATTTCTTTTCCCCATCCATAAAATGTCAAATCACTTGCAAATTTTCGTTTTATTGTGCTTCCCAAAAGAATAACACCAGCGGATTTAAATTTATTTTTAAGGATTGTTTGTATTACATTGTCAATAAACATTTCACCCATTTCAGCTAATGCTGATATTAAAAAAATTGGCTTTGATAATTCAAGTTTAGAAAAATCATAAGTCGAAGCATCATCATTAATTATTTTGAATTCGACATCAGTTATTTTACAAAGATCATTTTGTAATTCAGTTAAAGTTGTATCTAATTCGATTCCTACAGATCTCAATCTTAGCAATTTAGCACAATAAGGTATTCTTCCATCTCCAGCACCAATATCTACAAGTTCAGTAAATCCTAAATCTTTTACTTTTAGACAGATTAAAAACGCAGATAATAACCAAGTTGGATAGAATGGCTGATAGTTTGTATCATATTTTTTGCTATTTAAATAAAACTCGTTTACATCTCCCTCATATGACATAAAGTTCAGGTTATTAATCAAAATATTTGCTTTTTTAAAATAAATAGGATTATTGGAAACAAATTGGTGAAGCTTCATCAATAAATTTTTATCAATAGGAAAAAAATCTGAAATTTCATTTGGTAATATTTCTGCTATTATATTTTGTGGTTTAAAGTTTTGTATGTATTCTCTTTTAGTTTTTACAAAATTTTTTAAAATTCTTTCAAACATACTTGTGATTTAAAAATTTTATTATTATTATTATCAATAAACAGATTCAGCAGAAGGCCTTAAACCTCTTTTGTACGATGAATAACCGCATAGCGTACATTTGTAAATTCTTTTCCGTTTGTAAGTATATAAAATATCTTCCTTCTCAACAATTTCATGTGAAGTTTTTTGCATACATCTATCACAAAATCTATTCTCTTTCATTTATTTTATATAATGTAATAAAAAGGATATTAAAAAAATTTTTGTATATTTTATTTTTTAAGTTTAGATCTTAATAACTCTGGAACTTCACCGGGCCTTTTTGCTACTGGTACATTTGCTTTTGAATAGTTTGAAACCTTTGAGTCTGCTGAACCATAATTTCCATATACTATTGCTCCTGCATGACCCATTTTCTTTTCCTTAGGAGCAGATCTACCTGCAACATATGCTACTACTGGTTTGGAAAAATTAGTTGAAATGATATATTCTGCCAGATTTTCCTCGGCATCACCGCCTATTTCTCCGACAACTACAACTGATTCAATATCGTCCCTTTCCTTGATTAGATCAAACGCTTCAATGAGATTTGTCCCATTTATAGGATCTCCTCCGATACCAAGACAAATTCTTTGTCCATATCCAGCATTAGATAGAATATACGATACTTCATACATGAGCGTTCCACTTCTTGAAAAAACTACTGTCGAGCCTTGAGTAAAGGGTTTAGCTGGCATAATACCTACCTTCATTATTTCGGGAACTATGACTCCAGGAGTATTTGGTCCAATCATCCTTGCACCTTTTTTTTCAGCATATTCAAAAATTTTTATGGCATCTATTACAGGAATATGTTCAGGGATTGCAACTAGTAACTTTATACCATTATCTAGTGCTTCTTTTGCTGCATTTAAAAAGAAAGGGGCAGGAACAAAAATTCCTGATATCTCTATGGAATTGTTTTGTACAGCTTCAGCAACTGTATTAAAAACAGGAATATCTTCAAAGGACTGACCTCCTTTTCCTGGAGTAACTCCTGCAACGATATTTGTTCCATAGTCTTTCATCAATTTGGTGTGAGTAGAACCAAAACTACCAGTAATTCCTTGAATAATAACTGGTTTATTTTTATAGTCACTGTCATTTTCGTTACCAATCAAAATATTGAATAAATCAAATTTATTACTCATAATTTTAATTTCCTTTTATCTTAATTTTTAACCGCTGCATTTATTGCTTCTTCTACAGTATTAAATAATCTAGCTTTACTATTCATAAGCAATTCTCGAGCCTTTTCAGATTCGGCACCAGTTATTCTTGCAAAAACTGGGACTGTGATAGTACCATCATTATATGCATTCAGAATTGCCTGTGCAACTAGATCTGTTCTTACTATTCCACCAAAGAGGTTCACAAGAATTGTACGAATTTTATCTACTTTACTGATTACTTTTAATGCTTGGTATATTGACTCAGTCGTAGCTCTTCCGCCAAAATCTAAAAATGCTCCTGCTTTTCCTCCAGAATCAGTAACCATATCTAACGTTGACATTACTAATCCGGCACCATTGCCAATGATTGCAATATCACCAACAAGCTCAACAAATGAAAATCCATTATTTTTTGCTTGAGATTCCAACTCTGATAATTCTTCATACTTTTTTAAATCTTCGTGTCTAAATAAGGCATTATCATCAATTATCACTTTAGCATCTAATGCAATAAATTTTCCATCATTTAGCATGGCTAATGGATTGATTTCTGCCAATTCTGCTTCTTTTTCATAAATTAATTTTGATAGCTTTTGAATTAAACCTACAAAAGTATTTTTTTCAGAATTGTTAAGGTTCATTTTTTGAGAGACTTGAAATGCTAATTCCGATGAAATCCCCTCAACAGGAATATCAATTATAACTTTATTATCTACGCTTTCAATTTCTATACCTCCTTGTGATGAAGCTATGATAGAATAACATCTTTTTGTTCTATTTAAAAAAATAGATAAGTAAAATTCTCTTTTTATATTGACCATTTCTTCAAGGAGAATTGATCTCGGTTTTTCTCCTTTGACTTCCTTGTTTATCAATTCATCAAATTTTTCCACAAGTTCTTTTTCGTTTTTACATTTTAAAATTGCTCCTGCCTTTCCTCTTCCACCTACTGTTAATTGTGATTTTAGTACAAATGGAAAACCAATCTTTTCAGATCCACTTTTGGCTTGTTCAATATCTTTTGCTAAATATGATTTTGGTACTTTTATACCATAAGAATTAAAAAGCTCTTTACCCTGAAATTCTAATAATTTCATTTTTTATAAGGAATGTCTTTGAGAGCTTTATATTCTTATTTTTTTAAAGACTTTCATTTCTATTTAAAAATAGTTATGATTATTTAGATAACAAAATAAATTTTTAAGTTAATTAAAAGATACAACATGATAAATTTAGATAATTAAGACGACTTTTAAATATTTCTTGGTCCTTATTAACGAATCAAATGAATTTTGCAATTTTAAGTACTATTATTGTCTTTTTTTATATAAATATAAATAATAATGGTAAACAAAAAATATAATTAAAATATTTAAATAAAACTCTTCTTAAAAAGGATGGAAGAAACTTTAATAATAATATATTTACCTTGTAAAGAATATGCTATTCTAGATTTCTTTTTTTTAAACTACTAGCACCATGAAACTAATTTATTTTGAATTGTATTTAATGACTTGAAACATGTACAACTAAACATAATCTATTGAAGACGTTTTTATTTAAAAATTGTTTTTTATCTTTATATTTAATACGTTTCCATTTTATGTAACAATGTATCTTTATTCTTTGAACAAGCATAATAAAATAATAATAACAAAATAAAAAAAAGTAATAATCTTTCAATTACAATACCATTTTGATAGCCTATTTTTATTGTAATCTTTAATTATTTTCTATTGTCAAATAATATTAGATGTAAAATTTAAGTATTGTTAGTCTATCGTAGGTTATATGGATTTAGAAAACAGACTATCACTTATCACTTCTGAACCCACTGAAGAAATTGTTACAATGAATGAATTAAAAAATCTTTTACAAACAACTACAAGACCTAAACATTACATAGGATTAGAAATTTCAGGAAAACTTCATCTTGGGAGTCTTATTTTGACAGGTTTTAAAATAAACGATCTAATAAAGGCAAATTTTAATACAACAGTTTTTTTAGCTGATTGGCACACTTTTATTAACAATAAATTAAAAGGTAACTGGGATAAGATAAATGAAATATCTAATTATTATTCAGATGCTTTCAGATTTTTTTGTCCTGGAGTAAATATTGTTCTTGGAAGTAATATCTATAAAGAATATAAAGAATACTGGAAAAATTTTATGCAATTTTGTAAACATATTACATTATCCAGAATTATGAGATCATTAACAATTATGGGTAGGAATTCTAATGACCAGCTTGACTTTTCTCAATTTCTTTATCCTGCTATGCAATCAACAGATATTCAGGCACTCGATTTGGATCTGGTACATGCGGGAACCGATCAACGAAAAATCCATATGTTAGTAAGAGAAATTTTTCCTAAATTAAAATGGAAAGTTCCAGTTAGTTTACATCATCATTTACTTCCAGGTCTTTTGGAACCAGTCAAACTAGGCTTAACTGAGAATAGTACAGAAGATTTAAAGATTTCAAGTAAAATGAGTAAAAGTAAACCTATGGGAGGTATTTTTATTCATGATGATGATAAAACAATTGAAACTAAAATTAAGAAATCTTTTTGTCCTATAGCTGTTTCAGATAATAATCCAATCTTGGAAATTATAAGATATATTATCTTTCATAATTACAAGGAATTTATAATTGAACGTCCTTCAAAATATGGAGGAACAATATCTTACTCTAACTATCTGGATTTAAAACAAGATTATGAAAAACAAAATGTTCATCCTCAGGATGTAAAACAAGCTACTTCAAAATATCTTTGCAAAATTATTGAACCAATAAGATCTCATTTCAAAGAACGAGAACCTATATTTTAAAAAGACAAAAAGTAATAGATATTTACTCAAATAATTACTTTTTTATTTTTTCTTCTTCCTTCACTAATTGGTATTTCGATTTATATCCTCGTGGATTGATCATCATGTTATTATAATTATAGGTAGAAGAATTTCCTATAATTATAGTAGTTATCATTCCAATAATATCACTATAATTTAACATATCTTCTAAATTAGTTAAAACTATTTCCTGACTGTCACGATAAGCTCCTTTTATTATTGCGACAGGAGTATTTGGTTTTCTATACTTCAATAGAATATCTCTTGTGTCTTTTAGTTGATGAATTCTTTTTTTACTTGCAGGATTATATATTACTGTAACATAATCTCCTATAGCTGCAGCTTCTACTCTTTTTACTATCATTTCCCAGGGAACTAAAAGATCACTCATACTTACCACTGCAAAATCTGTCATCAATGGAGAACCAACTAAGGCTCCACAAGAATTTAAAGAAGAAACGCCAGGAACACATTCAACATAAATACCATTTTGCTTATTCCATCCTTTTTCTGCTAGTATTTCATAAATTAAACCTATCATTCCATATATTCCAGGATCCCCTGATGAAACTAAAGAAACTATTTTTCCTTTTTCTGCAAATTCTATTGCTTGATTAGCTCTATCTACTTCTTGTGTCATCGCATACCGGTAAACTTCTTTTCCATCGATTAAGTCCTCTACTAGAGATACATAAGTATCGTAACCAACTATAATCTCACTCTCTTCAATTACATGTTTTGCTCTATATGTCATATGATCATGATTTCCTGGTCCTACACCTACCACGTACAATTTTCCTTTTGACAACATGTACCTAAATTTAAAACAAAATTTATCTTTTTGCTAGAGAACTTTTTACATCTTTATAAATTCCTGATGAAGTGCGTTAACTGCTTCCTCGCAGTTCTTATCCTCAATGACAAATGCAAGATTAAGTTCTGATGAACCTTGTGTTATCATTATTACATTAATATTTTTTTTAGCCACCGCTCCAAAGGTTCTAGCTGCTACTCCTTTTATGCCTCTCATTCCCATGCCCACCACTGCAATAATAGCAACATTATCACTAACATCTATCCTCTTGATCAATTTTCCAAGAAAATTCAATTCCAATGTTATAATAGCTTTATCAATATCTTGCTTTTTAACAACCATAGTAATACTGGATTCAGAAGGAGTTTGGGAAATCATCATTATATTGACCTGGTTTTTTGCCAGAGCATCAAAAATTTTTGCAGCAGTACCAGGTGTTCCTATTAATCCTCCACCGCTAACATCTATTAATGCTGTATTTCTAATTACGGTTATTGATTTTACTATCTTGTTGGAAGTAAAACTTGGTCTTTGAGTAATTAATGTTCCAGGATGATCGATATTATTTGCATTTCTTATTCTCACTGATATTTTTGAATCCATTATAGGCTCAAGTGCTCTTGGATGCATATACTTTGAACCAAACATAGATAATTCTAAGGCTTCTGAAACTGAAACCTCCTCAAGCACTATTGCATCTTTAACAATTTTTGGGTCAGCCGTCATCAATCCATCAATATCGCCCCATAACCAAACCTCATCAGCATTTATACTAGCAGCAATTATAGTTGCAGAGTAGTCGGATCCACCTCTACCGATGGTAGTTATATTACCATTCTGATCACATCCAATAAAACCAGTTACAACTGGAATTGTTTTCTCTTTTAATAATGGCTCAATCTTATGATGTACTCTAAATTTAGTTGTATCCATTAACGGCTTAGCATCACCAAAGTGTGAGTTGGTTAAAATACCTACTTCCTTTCCATTTAAATAACTAGATTTCAAGCCTGCGGAATTTAAAGCACAAGACACTATGGGAGTAGATAGTCTTTCTCCAAAAGAAAGAAGATAATCTTTGGATTTTGGTGTAACCTCTCCTAAAATAGAAATTCCTAATAAAACATCTCTAAATTCATTCATTAAATTGCTAATCAATTGTAATAGTTTTGATTTTTCTTTTTCATCTAATACAATTTTCTCTATAAGATTAGTATGGGCAATTTCTGTATTCTTTAGAAATAAATATAATGATTCCTTATTAAATTTTTTAATATGGTCACAAATATCTAAAATTTTATCAGTAATACCATTCAAAGCAGAAATTATAACGACAATTTCATTGTTCAAAGAATAATACGATTTTATAATATTTATAACATTATTGAGTTTAATTTCATTATCCAATAAAGAGCCTCCAAATTTCATAACCAATCTCATATTATTGACGAATAGTTCGTTTCCTAAATTAATACTTCACTAAAAATGAGATAATATCAACTAAATAAATAATATATAAAAAAAATGTTAGTCTTGTATACGTGGAGCTAGATAAAAGTGAATGCGACCTAGATTTGCAACAGTAAATTCTAATCTCAATGGCATTTTACTAGAATACTCGGCAATTACAGATCCTCCAACTGTACTTATTGCCTTTGTAATTTTTATTAAATAATCTATGCTATAAGTGCCGATGCTATCTTCATTTGATGATAATTCCTCTAAACCTTCACTTTTTGGTTCTAAAAATATGTCTGCTTCACCTGTATCGCCTCTACCTAAAAATCTCACACTATCTGATTTACAATCAATAGTTATGTATTCTGAAAGTACCTGAATATCTGATAAGATTTTATCTATTGCAGAACCTGTTAATATGATTTTTGAATTAAAATTTAATTTTGGTAATGGAGTAGAACTAGAAGAACTTTCAATCAGCCTCATTTTATATTCCTTTTTATATCCGTCTTGTATTTTCAAAGTTAACATACTTTCTTTGTTTATGGATAATTCTACCGAATCTCTTTTTTCTGATCTCTTAATTAATTTTGAAAATTCATCAATTCTTACTCCAAATTTAATTAAAGAATTACATTCATATCTTTCAAAAGCAGAATTAGGCCAGTAAATGTCAATCAATGCTACATGTGAGGGATCCATTCCTCTAAAGGATATTCCTTCTACTGAAGCTTCAAATGTTGCTTCATCGACTAAAGTTGATATTGCCGATGTAATGGCCTTCCATTCATCAGGAGATTTTGTTTTAGCTAGAAAAGACAAATTAATACACTGTCTGGCTATCGTAAGGTAACTTTAAATCTTCCTATTAATAATCAGAATTTTTTAGAATTTTTTAATTAATGAGAATCCAATATAATTAAAATAAAAATATAATACTATGAATAGTTTCGCCACGTATGACTACATTTAGTACAACGAAAGAATTGAGTTGTTGCCTCATCAGCTGACCTAGTTTGAAGCATCCACCAAACCGCTAAATTATTATTGCATTTAGGACATTCTATATTTATAGTAGGAAGTACTTCTGTGGTATTTTCAGCATCCAATACCCTTAAAGCATTTTGTTCTTGTGTTGTTACGTTACCCACATTAATTGTTACAGTCGGTTTTTGTTCTGATATAGTAAATCCACATTTAGGACATGATACTTGATTTTCATCAAATTTTAATCGCATTCTTGTTTCACAATTTGGACAGAATTTCATTTAATTCACCATTTGTGGAGACGATTCAATCAATTTTGAAAGCTCTTTTAAAAAGTCATCAGCTGATTTAACGGATTTGGCTAGAGTATCAATAGGATTTTCCTTGCCATTTATTTTCATCAAATACTCTTTTATTAAAGGATGTTTCATCACAATTCCAGCAAATTCTATATCCTTTTCCTTTAAAATATGATGCTGGATTATATACATAATAGAAATATCTTCTTCTTTTAACTTTAATTCTATTTCATTAGGAGAATAATTAATAATTTCTGCTTGCATTAAATAGTCAAGTACATATTTAGGATATAAATCATACCACATGATAAATAATCATTGAGTGAGGAAAAAGATTCATTAGATAATATTGTTTTAACCAAGATAAATAATCCAAATAAATCAAATGATCTACTATCTTTTAGTTTAAGTTTAAAAATAAATGGAAGAATTAGAAAAATATTTAACCAATCTTTATGGGAAAAGGCATATAACAAATTTGATAATACATTTAGAATAACAATAAATGTAGATTTAAAATCTGGAAACAAAATATTATATTCTATAAAATTTGTAAAGAAAGCAGTTTTTTTTTGGACAAGGAATCCCAGGATACCTCATAGGATATGGATTTTTATAGTTAAAGATGATTCTCCTTTTTATCCTGAATCTGAAGAAGAAGCAAAATCTTTGCTATTTGATATTGAAAAAATTATAGAATTAAAACCATCCATAATATCCAAAAAAAACTCTAAAATTTATGCAAATGTAAAAATTTCTTGGGGAAAGCATAACTTTACAGAGCCAACAAGACTAGAAGGAAAGTCTAATGAGGAAGAAATACAATTAATCTTTTCATAATGTGACTAGACTTTTTTTTTCTGATAATAATGTCAATTTTATAGAAATTTTTAAAAATACATGTACTGCAATTCATATTATGGCAAAATTTGATGGGATAAAAGGACAGGAATTATTGGATATTGAAGTACAAGAAAATGAATTAACTTTTATTTTTAAAGACAATAGATATCTGTTTGTTAAAAATGAAAATGGTAAAATGAATTGCGATTCATTACCAGAATAGTTTTTATTTTGATTTTTTTTATATGATATACTATCCAAACTATCTTTTTCTATTGTTTTAGATGTTATACTGTAATTTTCGTCGTGTCATATCTAAATTGCGAATATTAGATGTTTTGTATTTAACATTTTTTAATGCGATATAGAATCATTATCTCAAAAATATTTTTCTGAATATTAAAAAAGCTAATCATTGTTTTTTTATATAAAAAATAAAAATGGTGTCATATATCATAAAATCAATATTACTACTAACTTCTAAAGCCAAAGTGGATGAAAATTCTAGATTTATTACTATAACTAATTAAAATATGATAATTTTAATATAGAAAATGATTTACTATAATGGATATCAGAGCAAAAGAACTAAAAAATGAAAGTTATATTGGAAAAAATGTTTCTATTAAAGGATGGATACATCGAATTAGAAAACAAAAAGAAAAAACATTCTTATTAATTAGGGATGAAAGAGGAAGTGTTATCCAATGTATTATTGACTCCTCTGAAACAAATAATTTAACTATAGAATCATCCCTTGAAATTTTTGGAGTTCTTCAGAAAGATCAGCGTGCTCCTGAAGGTGGTTATGAAATAAAAGCTAATTCAATTAAAATCTTTAACATTGCTAAGAATGATTATCCAATAGGTGAATATCAAAGTCTTGATCTCTTGTTAGATAAAAGACACCTTGCTATACGTACTCGTAGAATGACCATGATTTCTAAAATTCGTTCATCTATTCTCTATTATTCAAGAAAATGGTTTACAGATAATGATTGGATTGAAGTGACTGCTCCAGTAATTGTAAAGGGATCAGTAGAGGGAGGATCCACATTATTTAATTTAAAATATTTTGAAGACAATGTATTCCTTTCTCAAAGTGCACAATTATATTTGGAAGCGATGATTTTTTCTCTAGGTCCAGTATGGTCTATTACTCCTTCATTTCGCGCTGAGAAATCGAGAACAGTAAGACATCTAACAGAATTTTTACATCTAGAGGCCGAAGCACCATGGCTTTCTTTAGATGACCTCCTAAAAGTTCAAGAAGAACTTATTACATTCATTATCAAACATATTGTGCAAAATAATAAACTAGAGTTAGAATTTTTGAAAAGAGATATTTCAGAATTGGAGAAAACATCTTCTCCCTTTGATAGAATTACATATGAAAAAGCAATAGATATACTTCGAAATAGAGAATTTAAAATAGTTGATAAAGAAATATCTAGAAATATTGAATATGGTGATGATCTTGGTATTGAATCAGAAAGAATACTTACTGAAAATTCTTCGAAACCATTATTTGTTATTGGATATCCATTAAAATTAAAACCATTTTATGTTAAAGCAGATACTTCCAAGGAAGGTCTAGGAATTGCAGCTGACTTGCTTGCTCCTTATGGCTTTGGTGAAATTACTTCCGGTGGATTGCGAGAAGATAACCTTGATAATTTGGAAAAGAGAATAGCATTGGAAGGTCTAGAAAAGAGTAATTATGATTGGTATCTTGATTTGCGAAGATATGGTTCTGTACAACATGGTGGATTTGGATTAGGAATAGAACGTTTAATGAGATGGATACTCAATATTAATGACATAAAGGATACAGTGCCATTTCCAAGAACCATTACAAGAGTCTCACCCTAATCAATTACTTTTTGATTCGACATTTGACTTTTTGAAGGTTTCATTTTTAAATTAATTTCATTTGATTTATTCAAGTTTAAATCTTTGAAGGAAATATAGTACAATAAATGCAAAATAACCTTCCTGAAAAAACAGAATCTTTATTCTTTGAATTGGCTGGAGATTTGCGACTTTCTATGTTATTAAAGCTATCTCGACACAAGTATAGATTATCTCAGTTATCTTCTGAATTAGATGCAACTATGCAAGAAGCACATAGAAACATAATAAGATTAGTTGATTCGGGATTGGTTTTTAAAGATGGAGAAGGTGATTTAGGATTAACTTCTTATGGTAAAGCAATCGTCTTTTTAATTCCAGGTTATGAATTTCTTTTACAAAATAAACAATACTTTATAGAACATTCAATAGAGGAATTGCCATTGAAATTCATTCAAAGAATTGGTTCTTTACAAAATAGCGAAATCATTTTTGGAGTAATGGCAAATTTACAGCGATGGAAAAGACTTTATTGGAATTCCAATATCTATATCAAAGAAATTATGTCCCAAGTTCCGCTAGATCTTATTGAAACAGTTAGTAACAAAATTCAGACTGGTATAAAATTTTCTTATATTTTTTCAAAAGATACTATTATTCCAAAAGGAAGAAGAGAATTACTAGAAAAAGTAGGATGGCAAAGTCTAATTTCCAAAGGTATGGTAGAAAGAAAGATGAGTGATAAGGTAAGCATAATGACAATTTTTAATGAGAAAGAAGCTTGTTTATTATTTCCAAATCTTAAAGGTGAACCTGATTTAAATATTATGTTCTATAGCGAAGATCAAAATTTTCATGATTGGTGCGAAGATTTCTTTAATTATCAATGGGAAATGGCAGGACCTTTTGATGAAAGAAAATTATATGAAACATGAAATGAAATATTATATATTTCAGCATGTTTTTATATATCATTTGGTATAAAACTTCATGCCTAGTGCTTTTGTATTATTAAATACAGAGTTGGGAAGCGAAGATGCAATAGTAAGAGATTTAAAAAATTTAGAAGGAGTTAGAGAAGTTTTTCAAGTCTATGGTGTATATGATATTATTGCAAAAGTAGAATCTGATACTATGGATAAGGTTAAAGAAACAATTACATGGAAATTAAGAAAATTAACAGGAGTAAAATCTACTCTTACAATGATCGTAATGGAATAAAATTTGACTATGGTGATTTTTATTTTATTTTATTTTATTTTATTTTATTGTAGATATGAATGCTATAATTGAAATAACTTAAAAAGAACTATGTATATTTAACTATATTATGGGAATTGCTGAGATTTTAAAAAGAAAAAAAAATCAAGAATCTAATGAAATAAAATGTAAAAATTGTAATATTATTTTTCAAGACAAAGAACATCTTTCACGACATAATAAAAAAGCTCATGGAAAAAAGGATGATTTTTTACCGAGTAGTAATCCTTTTCAAGTATAACAAACGACCAGAGATATCATAATAAATGTTTCCTATACATGATGATACTCAACGTCTTCATGGACGACCATATATTAATTATTCACTCATAACTTTAAATATTATAATATTTATATGGGAAATAATAGAAACAAATTTTTTTACTAACGAGTCAAAAATCAATGCAATATTTTTTTCTTATGGTACAATACCAGATCTTGTCTTTAAAGGTGATTTCTTTCCTTTAATTACCTCTATGTTTCTTCATGGTGGTATTATGCACATAATAGGAAACATGGTTTTCTTGCATATTTTTGGCGATAATATTGAAGATAGATTTGGACACTTTAAGTATCTTATTTTATATTTATTTTGGGGAATAGTAGCTGGAATTATCCATAGTTTTTATGCAGTATATGTTGGTTCCGGTAATATTCCTGCTGTTGGTGCGTCAGGAGCAATATCCGGAGTATTAGGTGCGTATTTGATACTTTTTCCTAAAGCAAAAATTTTTACAGTCATAACAGCATTTTTTATTACAACTGTACGAATTCCTGCTATTGCTTACATACCATTATGGTTTATCCTTCAGATAATATTTAGTATCATTAATCCAGAAGGAGGTGTGGCCTATTTGGCTCATATTGGCGGTTTTGTAGTAGGCGCCGGAACTAGCTTTATTGCGAAGACCTTATTTTCTTCCATTTTTCAGGGAGAGGGTCGAAGTCGTAATTTAATAAAAAAGAATTCTAAAATATATCCTAAACGATTTTATGAGAATAATAGTAGAGATTCTATTTCTCATCCAGATATAATAGAGGGTAATAATTTTTATGAAATTTTGATAGAAATGAAAGGTTTAATCAATTCTCAAGATTTAAGGGCATTTTATGAGAAAAGCTCAAATACTTTAAAAATATTTTCAGGAGAATCATCCAATCCCCTTGTATCCGTTATATTAAGAGCAGATATGGATGTTTCTGAAATCAATGATGTAGCATATCTAAATGGAATCATTAGAGTAAGAATGTTAAAAAGGTAATTTTTTATTTTATTTTATCGCAGTTATTCACTAAATTTTATAAAATATAATAATAAGAACAAAGGTTTATAAAATATTTTTCTCTCTGCTAATATAATGTCTACAACACCCGCACCACGGGGGGACGAAAGAATATCACGTCGAGACTTTTTAAAGCTATTAGCAGCAGCGGGTACTGTATTGACATTTACACCATTTGTTGATTGGGGGAAATTTTTACCTAATCCTGCCGGCTCTACTAATGAAAAATCCAAAGTTGAGCTTCCTGATGGTTCCCAAGCTAATGTAAAAATATTTAAGGTTAATCATGCTGAAGCAATTATCTATCCAAAATCGGAAGATCCTGCTCTCAATAAAGAGGCATTTAGAACATGGCAATTTATACGTCTCCCCCCAGAATTGGGAGGAGAGAAAAATGATGCTTCTGCATTTCGCATTTATAGTATGGTCTGTTTGCATCTGTGGTGTTTATGGAAATATTGGCCACAAGATGGAAGAAAGAGAGGAGAATGCCCTTGTCATGGGAGTTTATATGATCCCCTGACAGGAGCAGCTTTTGCAGGACCTGCAGCCCTTCAATCACCTCCATCAAATGTTCTTCCACGACTAGATTTGGAAGTTGATAACGAGGGAAATGTATGGATATTACCTCCAAATTGGAGTGTAAATGGGAATGGGATAGTAGGATTTGGTCGCTACATTGCATAAAGAAAATAGTCTTGTTCGACTTTTCCGGTGGATCTATTCTGGATTAGATAGAACAATATTCATGGGATTAAAATTTACTTTTCCAACTCGTTTTGTAAGCCCTCTTGGATTTCTGGGAATGCTTACATTTGTAATATTTATAATTCTTGGTATAACTGGTGCTCTTCTTATGTTATGGTATGAACCAATACTGGATAGAGCATGGGATAGTGTGGAAAATATTAATGATTCTATACCATATGGTTTTCATCTTAGAAACATTCACTATCATGCCTCCAATGCTATGGTTATGATGGCAATTCTTCATATGTATTATCAATATTTTAGTGGCAGATATAAAATTAGAAATGAAATACTTTGGGTTACTGGTATTATAATAGGCGTCTTAACGATTTTAGAAGCATTTACAGGATATGACATTATATTTAGTGAAAGAGCAGAATTGGCTATATCTATTGCTGCTTCTCTAACTAATTCTATTCCGATCGTAGGTCCGGATATGAGAGATGCATTTTTTGGAGCTGGATTCCATGACTTTGTGTTACGCTTTTATGCATTTCATGTATTTTTACTCCCAATAGCATTAATAGGCTTGATGGTAGTACATTTCCCCAGATTTCTTGTTTTTGATGTTCCAATGGTAATGGCTATTACTGGAGCAATAATGATTACTGGAGGGGTATTTCCTGTTGAAATGGGCCTAAAATTTGATCCTAATGTTCCACCTGGTATTACTGTACCAGAATGGTATCTTACTGGTCTATATGCTTTCCTTCGATCTCAGTATGACAAATTTGTTACAGGTGTTGCCTGGCCAGGACTCTTCATATTTACATTATTAATCATTCCTTTCATAGATAAATATAAGAAATTTTCATGGAAGGATAGACCAATCATTTCTGCAATAGGAATTACAAGTATTGCCCAAATTGTAGTAACTACCTACTGGGGATTCTATATCGATCCTGATAGAACAAAATCTCTTTTGGAAAGATTGGTAATTGATCCTATTTTTCTTTATAGTGTAATGCTTGCTCTAGTTCCTTTATCCTTTGGATTCACATATCTAATGATAAAATTGGCCAAAAATGCAGAAGCAAATGCAAAACGTCAACCTAAAAAAACTGAAAATCCAATAACTCTTCCTGAAAAATGGATATATTTTGTCTTTATAGCATTAATAGG
>JAATVJ010000401.1 GCA_014523515.1 Nitrososphaerales archaeon TH1177
AGGTAAATTATGGAATACAGAAAATGGTGAAGACTTTGGTGATGAAATTAATCTTGTTGAACCAGGATTTAATAGCGGATGGAATAAGGTGCAAGGTATATGGACACTAGACGACGATGAAGACATCACTGACGTAGCTCCACTACATCCTGAAAATGGTTTGGTAGATTTTGGTGGAAAAGGAAAATACAGTCATCCTGAATTTACATGGCGTGAATCTCTTGGTCCAAGTGCAATCAAGTTCCTTAATTCTGATAGACTAGGTAAACAACATGAAAATGATATATTTGTAGGAGATATAGATAAGGGAAATCTATACCATTTTGATTTAAACGATGATAGAACAGAACTAATTCTAGAAGAACCGCTTGTAGATAAACTAGCAGATTCTGACGATGAAAATGAAGGGATAATATTTGGACAAGGTTTTGGCGCAATTACTGATATTGAAGTTGGACCTGATGGTTACCTTTATGTTGTTGGATTCCAAGGAACAATATATAGAATAGTTCCTATCCAAGAACCTTCGACTGATAACTTGACTTCAGCAGTAAATGTACTCTCTTCATCTTTCGTTGCACCTTGATGATGTGCTAAAAGACAAGAAAATTATATAGTGAGCCATTATTTTTTAAAAGTTATGTATTGAATATATATTTATCCTCAATCTTTATTTTGTAAAAAGCAAATCTTAAATATTATATTTACTTTCTTTCTATCACATTAGACTCTTATTTTTACATTGCTAGCGGTATTATTCCATCCTTGGAATATTTCTATAGAATTTAATATATTGTGAATATCTCTTTTAAAATAGGTTCCTAATAATAATAACTAAATATAATGTAGAACTATACTATCTAGAAGATTCTAAACTTCTAGTAGCAAGCTGAATATAGGTGAACCATTAGTATTTTTTCACATACATCATGATTATCTATTTCATTAATTAAAGAATGTTTATAAAGTGATAATATCTTAATTTGTAATAAAATAAAGCAAAATATACTATATATATAAGAATCGAAAAAAATTTATAAAAAATTATTGGACTAGATTAAATATTAAAACCTAGTTATTCTTTGACTGTCTCTAGTTATGTCTGTATTGTGTCTATTAACTGAGTTTATATAATCAGTGTTTGTTTTTGCTAAAGCCTTCACATTATCACGTGTTTGTTCAAGTGCTGTGTTATAAACTCTCATATTTGATGCTAGAGCATTATTTATTAGATTGCTGGCATTTAACAAATAACTTGTAAAATTGTTTACCATTACTGCATTATTTTCAGCAATTCTTTGTGGGTTATACAAATCCCAAAGTGCATAAAATGCTCCACTTCTTTTATCTACTTGTGATTGAAAAGAGCTTACTACTTGTTTTTGTGCTTCAATAAAGTCAGAAGCAATATCTTTTACAGTTTGAATAGTTTTTTCTTGATATTCAGCAATACGTTGTGTATATTGTGGAATTTCTCTTCTAGCTTCATCTGTAGCTCTTTTTACATTATGTAAAGTATTATCGAGAGTCTTGTTTATTGCATCTTGTTGTTGATTTAAAGTGAAATTGTAGTCTCTATTTGTTCTTTCATTAATTTTATCTTCTTTTGTTGACATATTAACAAATACATTACCAATGTATATAAGATAAGGTAAAGATATCAGTGCATAATCAGGTTCTATAGATACATTCAATTTAATTTTATATTAATGACTAGTAAAGCTTTTGAGAGTCTACACAAACTGTATTTATCAACTTTGAATGTTATTCTTTTTAGTGTAGCTCTAAATAGTGATGAAACATTGCAAGTTTTTAGATAAAACGATAGTCTCTTGAACAGAATTCCACCATTTTCTATAATGCATACTTAAAGATAGAAAATGAAAATCTATTGGGTTTATTTGGCATAAAAAAAAGGAGAACCATTTCCTTCAAATTATACTGAACGGAATGTTATGCTTGAAATTCCTCAATTAAGGAAAGCCAGTGTAATATCCAATTAAGCCACTACAACATTAGGCAAATTTGAAACCACATATAGTTGTTCTTTTTCTATATAATCATTTAATTTTTTTAAATCATCATTATTAATTGGTTCTAATGCTTCAATAACTTATTGTAGTCTTCTGATAATGGCTAATATTCATATGATTTAAATGCTCCTAAATCATTTGCTTCTCGCAAATCTGTTTGTAAATTGATTTTTTGAAGTTCCCATATTTGTTCAGCTTTTTCAGCTTCTATTTCAACTTCATATTTGTTTTTTTTATGATAATAATGTAAAATTAGAATTACAATACTAACAAAAACAACAACAATTATTAATACAATATATCGAATCATGAAATCTTCTATATTTCGTTTATTGGTATTATATAACCCGTACCAGCATAAAACTTAAGCTGTGAAATGTATATAGCTTAGAGTTGCAGTTACAGTAGATTGCTTAATATTTTGTTTTTTCTTCATTTAGTTTACGGTCTTAAAATTGGTACACTATTTTCATCATTAAATACATTATTGCACATATGCTATACTGCTTAGTATCTCTATCTGCATTCAGTTATTTTTCAATTTCTTTTGTTATCTGTTTTGTTTATTTGTTTCAAAACCTGAAAAATTCAGAAAAATTTGATGTATATAATCTATAATTTAAATAGATTTAGTAATGAGAAAAAAATAGTAATAAAGTTATTGTAATATCAACAATAACAATACTAGTCATAATATCATTTCTTCTTCCATCTAGTATCTTTGCTGAAGAGAAGAGATTCTTCAAATACAAATACAGGAGAGCAAGAATAGGAGATAATTTGAAAATATCAGATTATACTTTTCAAAATTCTTGGGAATGGAATGACACTTTTACTATAGGTGACAACTTAGTTAAACAAGTGTGTTTTTGTTTATCCTTGTTGAACTCTTCTTGATGTTTATATTCTTTAACATCATATAAAAAAGCAGAACCAATTATAGCACCTTTTATAACCTTTTCAATGTCAATGTTAAGTCTTTCACAAGTTTCTATATCCATATTCTTTGAAGCATGCACAAGAAATATACCTCTAAATTTGGTATTCCATTTTCTTAATTCTATATTGTCTTTCTCCAAGAGCTAACAGGTCAGCAATGGTTGTTTAAGAGATAAACACTTCATACGAAATATCAAATATAAATAATAATTATCTTTATAACTATATGTATATATTAAAATAATAAAATGTAATTATAGTATAGCAAAAGTAGAAAATATTCTGTATTTGTTTCTAATTTTTTATATATATATTTCAAATATTCTGACTCCGAATCTTGCGGTCACAAATGTTAACCAATGCCTTTTGGTTATAGCGACTAAAATCAAATATTTTTTATAATAATAAGAGGTAGTGACAATAGAATTAGAATTTCAAATCTTTCAATAGTTATTCTTCATTCATTACTAACAATATATGACCTTATATAAGTAAAAAGGTCAGTCTAACAATATATCCTATTTTTAATTGTATGATATTTAAGTATAGAAGATTATTTTAATATTTATTAGTATAATAACATTTCTATATTTAATTCTATAATTTTTTTATATAGATATATTTTAAAATATTCTTATAAAATATTAACTAAGAAAGGAGAATAAAATGAAAAAGAACAACAACTTACTAGTTCTAGGAATTGTTTCAATATCTTTATTAATTATATTTGGTACTATACAAAATTCAACAGCTCAACGTTATGATGATGATGATGACAGAGACCATGACAGAGACAAGTGGAATAGACATCATGATGACGATGATGATGATGATGACAGAGACAAGTGGAATAGACATCATGATGATGATGATGATGATGATGACAGAGACCATGACCATGATGATTTCAAATTAACCGTCAGGATAACTAGTGACGAAGATAGACATATGCCAGACTATAAAGTAAAAGCTAATGGAGAAACAAAATCCATAGATGATGAAGAATTAGAAGATGATGGCAAAGCAAATGTAAAATTCTACCTAAATGATGTAGATAATAAAGAAAGAGTATGCATTACTAATGAAAGAACTGATGATGAAACATGTAAGAGATTCAATACCGACGGAGATGAAGGTACTGTCAAATTCGACATAGATTAATCAAATAACTTTTTTTCTTAT
>JAATVJ010000402.1 GCA_014523515.1 Nitrososphaerales archaeon TH1177
AATATTGCTGATATACAACCTTCTGATTTTATTTTAGATGTAGGATGTGGAACAGGAGCATTAACAAAAAAAATATCAAAGAGAATAAATAGAAAAGGCAAATTAATTGGAATAGATATTTCAAAAGAAGCTCTTTCAATTGCCAAATCTCAAATACAATTTTCCAATGTGGACTTTATAGAGATGGATGCAGAAAAAATTTATTTCCATATTAAATTTTCAAAAGTATTAAGTCAATTTGTTGTTATGTTTTTTATTAATCCTATAAAAACATTAAACTCTATAAGAGAATTAATGACTAAAGATGGTGTATTGGTTTTGGGGGTTCATGGATCCTCAGAAAATGTACCTTACTTTAACTGTATTATGAAAAGTATTACCAAATTTATTCCAAATATAATTCCTAATGGATCTCCTTCAGTTCACTCTTTGGGAGATAGTAACAAATTAAGAGACACTTTAATAAAAGCAGGATTTACTAATATAAGAATAGAAAAATATAACTTTTCATATTGTCCAGGTACTTTTGAACAGTATTGGCAAGATTATATGGAATGTACAGCAAATTCTATAAAAGGTATAATTAAGAAAGATAATGAAATACTTTCCAGAATTAAAAACGAGTCCAAAAAAAATGCTTTACCATTCATTATAAATAATAAAATTATCTTTCCGTGGGAAGTACTAATTGCATCTGCATATAATCACTAAATTTACTATAAATATCTACAATCATCTTTTCAATATAGAAAATCTGAAGTATATATTAAAATTGAATATTTAATTTTTCTTTGACAAGACTAGAAATTTTCATATGGATTTTTTCAACAGTCTCTTCGCCATTGATTATTCTCCATTTGTAAACTTGTGATAGTTTTTGATAATTTTGTTTGACATTTAATAAAAATTCAAGGTTTTTTTCAAATAAGTCTCTATTGTAGTTTATTCTTTTATAAGAAGTTTCAGGATCTATCTCAAGTATGATAACTATATCTTCTTTTGGTAGACCTTTATCTAAATTAATTAGCCAATCTAAATCTAAACCATTAGATAATCCATATACAATGTTTGATTGATAATATCTATCCATTATAATAATAGTTCCATTCTGAAGCATCTTTTCAATCTCTTCTTTTTTTTCCCATCTATTAACTGATAAAAGCATATGTTGAACCTCACTAGAATAAGATCTTCTTCCATCAAGAAACAATCGTATTTCTTTTCCTATAGGGGTTGAATAATCAGGAAAGTCTAAAATTTTGCAATTTAAGCCTGCTTTCATAATGTCATTCTGCAATAGTTTGCATTGAGTTCCTTTTCCTGCTTTGTCTATTCCTTCTAATACTATTATTTGACCTTCCTTCAAAAATATGAATTATTTTTTAAAATACTATAATTATATCTATTGATATTATATTACAATTGAAATTAATTACGCGTGTAAATAATTTTAAAAGGAATAATCATATTTTGGCTCTTGTAATATTATAGTTTATAAATATTGTTCAGGATATTATATTATTCTAATTAAGGGTGAAGGAAAGTATTTTGCAATTTTGGAAGAAAAAACAAGAGTTTTGTATTCTCTGTAAAAGAGAACTTCAACACAAGTACAAACCTCATAGAGAATGGAAAATGAGTGGACTATTATGTAGCGATTGTCATATTATTAAGACGAAAGAATATATCGCTAAGCAACAAATAGAAAAAGAAAAACAGGAAAGAGAACTAAATACATGTTCAATTTGTTCTCGTCAAATTAAATCTGAAACCGTACAGGTAAAACCAAAATGGCAATGGAATCTAGAACGAGGAAGTATAATATGCAAGAATTGCTTCGAAAAAAAAGACAAAGAATTTGAAAAAGAAAGAAATTACTGCTCTATTTGTGGAACTAATTTGAAATTCATTAGATATAACCCAAAACCAAAATGGAATATATCAGGACAACTTTGCAGAAAGTGCTGGGATCAAAGAAATGAAATACAATAACGGATGAGAATGTAAAATTTATAATTCACGTATTTAGATAAATATTCGTGGGCTCATAGTTCAGTTTGGATAGAATGGCTGCCTGCGGAGCAGTTGGTCGTGGGTTCAAATCCCTCTGAGCCCAAGACATATCTGTCTCTTTATATTGGCCCAACTTGAAATATTATTTATGCAAATTTCAACAAAAGTTGATGAAATTAATTTTAAACCTGTTTTAAACTTTTTCTTTGCCTTAAAAGCACCTGAATCAAAAAGACAATATCCCAAGAGATTTGAGAAGTTTTTAGATTTCCTTAAACTGGAAGGCACATTTGAAGATAAAGCATTATCTTTCTATAAAAAAGCGATCGAAAATCATCAATGGTTAACAAATAAACTTATTGAATTTGCACAATACCAAAAACAACGAGCACAAAAAGGAGAGATTGCTGAATCAACTATTCCTAATTATTTCAAAGCAATTAAACTCTTTTGCGTAATGAATGACATTATCATAAATTGGCAGAAATTAAACAAAGGGATACCTAGAGGAAATAGTGCTGCGGAAGACAGAGCACCAACAATTGAAGAAATTCAAAAATTAATAGAATACCCTGATAGAAGGATTAAGCCTATTGTTTTGATTTTACTTTCTTCTGGAATAAGAGTTGGTGCATTTGAAACTTTAAGATGGAAGCATATAGCTCCAATAAGAGATGATAAAGAAAATATTGTTGCTGCCAAAATGACGGTATATCCAGGAGACAAAGAAGAGTGTTTTACATTCATAACTCCAGAAGCATATAGAGCAGTCAAGGAATGGATGGACTTTCGCGAATCTTTTGGAGAGAAAATAACCCAAGACTCGTGGGTTATAAGAGATATATGGCAAACAACAAATGTCAGATATGGAGCAAAATGGGGTCTCGCTACTATGCCAAAGCAACTTCAAAGTAGTGCAATCAAACGTCTTATTGATAGAGCACTATGGGAGCAGGGAATAAGGCATCCATTGAAAAATGGAGAAAGAAGACATGAATTTAAAACAGTTCATGGATTTAGAAAATTCTTTAAAACTCATTGTGAACAAGTAATGAAATCAATAAATGTAGAGATACTTATGGGTCATACTATAGGAGTTTCTGATTGTTATTACAAACCTTCTGAAAGGGAAATTCTTGATGATTGTTCAAAGGCAATAAGTGTTTTAACAATCGATAAAAATAACAATAATGCGCTAATAGAAAAAGAGATTAAAGAATTAAAAGAAAAGAATGAAAATAATGAGTATGTCATACAATCAAAACTTCAAGAAAGAGATGAACAAATTGAATCATTAAGATCGGAAATGAGATTCTTGAGGGAAATGGTAAACAGAATGGTTAGTTCTCCTGTATGACCTTTTTTTATATATTAAAATATATTGTATTTCTAGAGTTTTTCTTTTATAAAAAGAGATGAAACATCTAGATTTTCTTTTTTTTGAATTTGTTTAATATTCTTTCACTTATATTAAATAGATAAGCAATTTAATATAAGTAAAAATATTTCAGTTCTATTTTATATTAACAATATAATTTTTTATGTTACCAATTATTTTCATCTTGAATTTGTCAAATTTAGAATATGGAAAAGTATGAAATAACTAAAAATTTTTAAAATAATTAAAAAAGAATATATGAAATAATAGGCAAAATGGTACCTCTTAGCATTAGCTCAATAAGATTAAATACATTATATCCTTTTATCAAACATTAAATAATCTCAATTTAAAAGAATTTTCTTAAAATGATTGACATATACTAATAGAGAATTTGGTATATTTTTGAAGAGATATTTTGAATTTATTAATTAAACAAATTAGGCAATGTCATAAATGTCATGACATTAGACAATATCATAAAATTATGCAATATCATGACATTCATGACATTTATAACCTTATATTGGTAACAAATAAATATATATAATGTTATTAAGAAAGTAATGAAGAATAATTATATAAAT
>JAATVJ010000403.1 GCA_014523515.1 Nitrososphaerales archaeon TH1177
ACAATGAAGAAAGAGAACATGGTGGTATCAATGGTTATACTCCATTGGAAATGTTCCTTTCTAAAGGAAGATTAAATAATTCCAGTAGTAAAAAGATAATCAAGCAGATAAAAGAAAGTGTTACCCATGTTGGTAAGTGAAAGTGTTACCTATCTATGCAAGTACAACAATTAGGTATGCATAATATATTTTCAATTTTCTAATTGATATTATATTTGATGTAAAACAGTTTTGAGTATTTCAATCTTCTCTATAAAAAGTATTAATTAAATCTGTTATTCTTTTATCGAGGATATTATAATGAGAATCTGTTATCTTTCCCTTTTTAAATAAATTAGTTATCTCTTTCTGAATATTCTCTAATTGTTTAACTCCTTCTGCTTTATCATTTTTTAAAGCATTATAAGTATAATCTATTCTATTCATACTTTTGTTGAGATAACTTCTTTCTCTTTTTCTATAATACCAACCTGCAAATATAGAAGTTGATCCTACTATAGCAGCTACCATTCCTATATAAGCTTCAGTTGAAATTGAAGGTTTGAAATTGGCCATCAATAAGTTATTTTCTGTAATATTTAAGGTTATAGGATTTGTATTATTTGAAATCATATTTGTCATATTTGACCAAAAATCAAATGAATATCCTCTAGAAGCATGAGCAGTACATTTTATTTTACTATTTACAGTATGTAATAAAAAATTTTGTGATTGTAATTTTGAATTGTTGCATTCAATTGTTCCTGAATTTTTAGGATTTATATCTACAGCTAGTCTGACAACAACACTATCAGTTTGTCCACTAATTACTGTGACACCATTCGAAACTGTATTTGTCATATAGATCAAGTTTGTATTAGGATTAATAGATAACCTATTAGCTATAAGTGGAAATGTCACTTTTATAGGTATATCAAGGATAGGATCATTATTACCACTATTTTCATTAATACTTGATTTAATTGATAATTCTTTTATTTTTTTATTAGTTGCTCCATCTATTATAGATAGAGCATTGTCACCATTATGAGAGACATAAACTTTATTTGTTAATGGATTAACTATTGCATCAACAGGATACTTTGCAACTTTTATTTTTGAGATAACTTTATTGGTTATTCCATCTATTACAGATATAGAATTAGAAAGATAATTTGTAACATAAATCACATTCGTTTTATAATTTATATTGATTGCTGTAGGCATATTTTCAACTGCAATTTTGTTAATAATCTTATTTGTTTTTCCATCTAAAACAGATAATGTATTATTTATAAGATTCGAAATGTAAACTAGATTTGTTAATGGATTAACTGCTACACCATAAACAAGTTCATTCAATTTTATAGTCTCTGTAACTTTGTTATCTATACTATCTATAATTGATAAAGATTTGGAATCAAGGTTAGTAACATATACCATATTAAGTGATGGATTTATTGATATTCCAACTGGAGAATCCCCAACATTGATATTTGATAGTCTTTGATTTGTAGAACCATCAATAACAGAGACAGTATTTGACTCTCTATTGGTGATATAAATGCGATTATTAAAAGGATTTACTTCTAAATCATATGGAAAATTATCTACTTTAATTGTGCTTTCAATGATATCGGTACTACCATCGATTACTGAAATAGAGTTAGAAAATTGATTGGCAACGTATAATTTGTTAGTAACTGAGTTTACTCCTATTCCAATTGGATAGCTACCTACAGGCAAAACTGATTTGCCGAAACTATCAGGAATAACCTTTTGTTCTTCAATTTGTGGATAAATAAATGATATCGGCATCTGAAGTATCAATAATATTACAAATAAGATAAAATAATGCAATGTAAATCTTTGAATTAAGCCCCCCAACAAATTATCATTCTATCTGTAATGGTATAAAAATAATATTTATTCAAACAGCTATTAAATAACTATCATTTCTACAACGATTAGTTAAAATTTATTCAAACATCTATTAAATAACTATCATTTCTACAACGATTAGTTAAAATTTATATAAAAGGATTATAATGTTTTATAAAAAGAATAAGTATTATAGTTGAATGGACAATCTTACTAAAATGAACAATTTTTCGTTTGTCTCCTTCATAATAATAGGATTATTTGTTTATGCAACTTATAATTTATATCAATCATTTTCAGTTGAAGAGAATGATTCTTCTCAATTAAACAATAATAAAGAATCAGATAATGATTTTTTTAATAGTCTAAGCAGAACACTTCCTGATATTGATGAAGATCCATCTGACGAAAATGAGGAATTAGATAAGGAAGGAGTAATATTTGACAATTTTAATACAGAAGAATCCAATAATGAAGAAGGTAGTAATATGAAAACAGAATCTAATGAACAAGAAATTAGAGATAGCTTAACAGAGTCTTTGAATAATGGATTTAGTAATGGTAATAATCAAGAAACAGAGATTATTGATGAAAAAGGTAATAGCGATGATATAGAACAGTCATCTAGTAATGAAGATAATGACAATGAAGATAATGAGAACATGGATAATATTGAAAGTAGATAAGTTATTATTCTCTAAAAGTATAGTGAAAAGAATTAATTAAATGAGTCTGGGAAAGTAAAAGAAATTTGATAAAGAATTTGAATAGACCAGATCATCGCCCCACAAATCTACAAGAAAAAGACAAAGATTTACAAAATCTATTACGATCTGGCAAGAAATTAATAAATTATACAGAATAAGCAGATAAACAAGAAATAATTACCTCTATATATACTATGTAGTCTATTTATTATTACGGCAATGAAGGGGATTAGTCACAATGCTAATGGAGATTATAAAATAACACTAATCGAGAATGATTCCAATTTAGAACTATCTCTTCTACCATCACAACAACAATCATCAACATCATCAATAAAAATAGCAACATGGAAAGACGAAAGATTAGAACATCTAAATATTCCAAAAGGCTTAGTTGAAGTATTACAGATCAATGATTTTACAGTCGAAAAAATATTAGAAGGAGGACCCTCACAAATTGCAGAAAAGTTGGGAATAGATAATTACGTTGCACAAATAATATTTAATGAGACAACAAAAGAAAAGCAATTAATTAGTTATAATGAATAATATCCAGAAGTCAAGAATTATTACTAGTTAGAACTCTAGAAAGAACAATTTTTTATTTTACCAAATGTATTAATATATACAGAAATTCTTATTTCTGTATGCAAAATAATATTGGGTGAGTGTTAGAGGATCCTCTTCATTCCTTTAGCACTCAATTTCTTTTTTAATATCATTACCTATTGATAAAAAAAATAGATTTTTTGGTATATCCAAAATATAGAAAAATAGTAATGTAAAATTATTTTTAAGCTAAAGCTACACAGCAGATCCAGCGATATGCTTTTCAATTAGCATCAAAAAAAGACAATGAAGTTTAGGAAATGGTATACTGAACTAATCACTGACAGAATATCTATTAGACAGTTTTTTACATCTATTTTTCACTATATTTATTAACTTTTATGATAGAAGGGCATATCAAATGAAAGTTCTATATTATAATTTAGTAGTGTTAGCGACAATAATGATAGTACCTTTATTGATGTTTTCTTCCACAGATGATGAGTTAGTATATGCACAACAAGAAGAAAATCAAACTGATTTTATTGATATACAAGAAAGGATGAATCTAACTTTGGGTAAGCCCATATATACAGAAATATTTACAGTGCCAAAATCTCAAGATGATAATTTAACTAGTTCTGTATATTCATTTTCAGGTAATGGAAATCTAAATGGTATGAAAGTATCAGCTACTGGAAATGGTCTTATGGTACCAAGAGAAGATGGTACTAGTTCCATTACTGACGGTAGAGCACTTTTTACTTCTGAAAATGGTAGTGCAAGTTATTCTTTTGGTGCAATAATAGACATTGAAAACAATGTAACAAGGCACCTAGGTGCAGCATTTTTTGACGCCAATGCAACAGGAAATCTGGAAATTCTCAAGAGTATTGTAGGAGTTTATAAAGCGCTAATTGGTGAAAAAGGAATCTTTGCTATGTGGCAGTTAAAATGATTAAGTTATAACTTTTTTTATAACAATAAAAATATGTTATTTGATATCAAATAATCCAAAAGAGATTATACATAACCCATTATTAAATAAACATGATACGAAATATAAGAATTTAATATAATAACAAAAAAGTCTAAATAAAAGACATTTTTTTCTTTTTATTATATGTTCCTAAGAATGTTTATTCTTTTATGATGTAGCAATTTCATGATTATCTGCAATTCCTGTTGAAATTTGGCTTATATCCGAGTATAATATGTATCTTCATTATGTTTAATTTTTCTCTTCATTAAATTTTGTAGTATAGCTTTACATTCCTGAATAATGTCTGAGCGTTCTACATTTATTCCTAATTCAGATAAATTTTTTTTGTTGAAACTATCAATATGGAAGTTCAAGGAATCTTTATCTTTGATCGAAACAGCCAGTTTAGGATGTAATTTAAGGGATATGAGATAATGCTAAAATCAAAAAAAATCAAGAAATAATGAATTGCAAAGATGGTGAATAACCGTAGCTTCAACAAAGTTTTTTATATATAGACTAATAGTATTAAAATTTCAAAACCAAATTTTGAAAGAATAAATTGTTAAGATTATTATTTAATGGAATTTTATTTTAGAAGAATAATTTAACCATCACTTAAATTACTCGAAGAAATGCTTCGAGCCCTGAGGAGTGAACACTTTTTACAATACTAGCCCAGCTAAAAATATATCAAATTACATAAATTTGTAAAAGCCATAGCCTATGAGTACAACTATTGATTGGCAAATGAGGTTATGGCAGTTGTTGACAACTATCTATTAATATGTTTTATAATTAGATGATAATAAAATAATTAAAAATTTAAAAGATAATGATATAAAAGCCATAGCCCTCTATCATTATCATAATTCGGATCAGATTTAGACAGATAGAAGGCCATGGCTAACTTCGGAAATTGCCTTTTATGCCAAGAGCAATATTCTTTTAATTATAATATATATTTAAAAATCGGTAAACAATGTTAATTGCTGATATTATTGTTGTTGTTATATTGTTATTATAATATTGTCATAGCCTGAACTGGACATATATAGTAGGATTATAGAAAACGGTTCAGACTATGACCAGTAGTAGGTTGGCCTTAGTTAGTTGATCTCAGAGATAAGATCAACAAGATAACCTCTCTGAGAATGCTATTTATCATTTTGTAATACTCATTCTATTTTTTATACAATAGTTTTTACTTTACATAATTGTTCTTAACTTTACTGAAACGTCGCTAGAATAATAGAATTATAATTATATAATAAAATCTAGAAAATAAGAAATAAAAAATAGGAAATAAAATTGTTTATTCTATAATATAATCAATCATCTCATCACGTCATCTGGTACAGTATAGACCTATTACTTATAATAGAATGGTGAAACCGATTCAACTACTACTATTATTAGCCAATTAGTCAACAACTCTCTTTTGCTTTTTCTGCTTCGTATTCTGCGTCAATATCTTTATCTGGATCTTCTATTTTTTTACCTATTGCTCTTGCTCCTGCTTTTATTTTATCATCTAGACCAACATCTTCTTCTGTTTCAATCTTTATGTCTTTCTTATCGTTTTCCATTGTAATTATTAGTATAGTATATAGTATTTATTGATTAGATTCTGAAATATTAATAAAAATTTAGTTTTCTATCTAGAAGTTAAGTCAAAGACCAAGAAGAAGGTATAAATTAATTGGTCTTTGACATTTCTGACAAATAGTTAGTTTTTTAATAATATTATGTATAAAACAATATTTAATGATTTTGAATAAAAAAAATCAAAACAATCAATTTACATTGAACAAAAAAATAGTAAGAAAGGTTTAACCTTCCTTCTATTCTAATATATTGCTATACTTTTGTCATACCTTCTTTTCTGTATTTTTCTTTTGCTTCTGCTGTATCAGTTCCTGTCTTTCCACCTTCTGCAATTTCTAGATCATCTGAATCTCTTTTTACCGCAGTAGGTTCATGAGATGAAATTTTTTCTGGTGACATTGGATCTTTTCCTTTATAATTTTTATTTTCTTTTTCAAATTTACTATATAGAACAACAAACATTAGTGTATTATCTTTGGTCACTATTAGGATAAGGATATTCCATATAGCGAGCAGTAGCCTTACCTACTTCAGTTCCAAAATAGTGACTTACAATACGAAGAGCTAAATCTATTCCAGCAGAAACACCTGCAGATGTAAATATGGGTTCAGTCAATGTAAATCTGACATTTTTGAGAACTCGTGCTTTTGGTGCAGATTCTTGCAGGAAATCAAAAGCTCGCCAATGAGTAGTTGCATCTCGTCCATCTAACAAACCTGCTTTTCCAAGAAGACTAGAACCCGTACAGACTGAGGCAATCAATCTATAATTAGTAAATTGATTACCAATCCAACTTAAAAGAACTTTATTTTTTGATTCTTTACGCGTTCCCCATCCTCCAGGTATTATCAATAAATCCAATTCAGGACATTTACTAATTGTAACATCAGGAGTTAAACGTAGACCGCCAACTGCTATAATTTGTTTATTCTTTTCAGCTATTAAGTATACTTTAAATGGTGATGATTGCTGTAGTCGTTGATCTTCATTTAAACGAGTTACAGCAAATACCTCAAAAGGTCCAGCAACATCTAAAATCTCTACATCATCAAAAATAAGAATTCCAACAATTAATGGAATCTTTTTATTCAATGTAAAGCATATAACAAATTATCTTTTTTAAATTTCCTTTAGAACTTTAAAAAATAAAACATCTAATGAATGTTCGATAAAAATATTATATAGATTTTGAGATTATTGTTGTATGTTCTCAATTATTTTAGTAGCTTCATCATAGCTAAAAGCTTTTAAAGTTACAGTACGTGCATTACCTTGACTTTCAATAGATAATAGACAAGACATTAATGTTTCATCATTAGGAGCTTCTACTACCGATACTCCATCATATTTACCAAATGTATAATATGTACCAATTAGTCTACCACCAGCATTTTCTAATTTGGATTTAAAAGCATCAGCTCGTTTTGGAGATTCTTTTACATTTTTTATTCCCTGATCAGTATAATTCCAGAGAATTATATAGAAAGACATTAAAGGTATACCAATTAGCATATGTTTTCTAATTAT
>JAATVJ010000404.1 GCA_014523515.1 Nitrososphaerales archaeon TH1177
CCTATATGAACACAATCTATTTTTTCATCTAATAAACACCTTAATTCTCCATTTCTTAAAATAACTTCTGCTATTCTGTTTCTTTTATTATCTTTTATTATTACTCGATCAGAGTCAATTGAAATTTTTTCCATAAAAGGGGCTTGTTTAGCAAATGCCTCATGTTTTAACATCATTTCTTCCATCATGCTTGTTAGATATCCTGAAAAACTTGTTATTCCTTTTAGTTCTAAATCATTCTTCCTTTTTTCATAGATATTAAAAAACTTTTTATAAACATTTTCACTCACTGTAATTGATTTAAAACCGGGCTTAGGCATTCTGCTACCGTATATAACCGTAACATATAACATTTACTATATAAAATTAATAATTATTAATTTGTTGAATGTTCTTTTTTATTATTACTATTATTGATTAAATTAACTTCAGTAATAAAATTTAATCGATAATTGAATCATTTAACAAATATTTATCATTCATAATACAAAAGTGAAACAATTCAATTATTTATTATATTTTAATAATATTGATTATCTAAAAACTTTCTACAAAACTAAAATTTGAGTCGAAATAAAAGTTATAATTATTTAAATAAATATCTTTAAATAGCTATAAGATTGTTTTGCCGCCTCAATAGGATTATCTTGATATGGATATAGTTCTATGGTAACAAATCCTTTATAACCAATATTTTTTATTGTATCAAAGACTCGTTCAAAATCTATAGAACCCATTCCTGGTAGGAGATGATTATGAACTCTATTACTAGCTATATCAGCTAGATGAAAATGCTCTATATAATCAATTAATTTTAATATAGTCTCTGATGGATCTTCTCTTACACAATAAAAATGCCCAATATCAAAATTCAATTTTATAAGATCTGAACAAACCATTTTCATCAACTGTAAAAATTGATGAGAATTCTCAATTAGCAGTGAAGGTTCTGGTTCGACTAAAATTTTTACATTATTTTTTTCTGCAATAAGTTCGACTTTTTTTAAACCTTCAACAAATATTTTCAACAGTATATCTGATTTTATTTTATTCTCTTGTATACTAATTGGTCCTCCTGGTTCAGTAGAAATATTTTTTATACCTAATTTTTTTGCTAAACAAATGCAATCAATCGTATATTGAATCCTCTTTTCCCTTAATCTCTTATCAGATTCAATCCATGATGGATGATAAACATCACCTATTGCATATAATGCAAATGCATTAAGGTTAGAAATTTCTATATTTAAATCTGAAATTAGATTTTTTATTTTTTTTATTTGTTCTTCTGAAAACTCAGGAGGGTACGCATGAGGTATATCACCAAGAATTTCTACTCCTTTAAAACCTATTTTAGCTATTTCTCTTATAGTATTTTCAAGAGAAAATTTTTTAAAAGCATTTGAACTAAAAGCTAATTTCATTTTCCTAGTTGTAATTATAAAATAATTATCTCTTACTTAATTCTGTATTAGATTTTTAGATTCCATGCAAATTTATCTGATTGTTTATAAAAGTCATATACATTATACATTGTAACTTTTTCTATTTCATTTTTACTATATCTTCTTTTCCCATTTCTCTAGCAACCAATGGAACGCTTAATGGATGAAATTTCTCAATTATCTGACCTATTTATCATTATATGGTCATCCATTTTTTCTTATCATGTCAATTGCTCTCATTGGCGAAAGTTTGATTATAGGAAAATCGAAGGACCAGCCCATGATCCCATTTCCAGTATTTTTTATTGTTCTTCAGTATTATGATCTATTGGGGGATTTTCTTTATGTCATATTTATTATAATCTTGATTCAGGATTTCTTCAAACCTCTCTATTCCTTTAGTTTTATTCTCATGAGATAAATAGATCATAATCGGATTTTTTTTGTTGATGCAATACCAAGTTGTTTGATGAATATTCCTCTTCTAATTCATTTATAAGGTTGTACCCAATTTCAACAATTGCTACAGCACATACACACATACTTTCTCTATGAACCTTAACATTGCTTAAATGCATCTAATGCTGATGGTCTTTGAATCCATTCTTTCAGATTTACTGAAATATATACAAAAGGCTCAATTCCAAATTGTTTGGCTCTTGTAGTTTCAAATGATATAAAATGTTCCCAATAATCAATGAAAGTTCCAAAAAAAGTTCTTGAACTTCCGAGCCAAAGAGAAGACTGTACTTTGACTTTTATTCCTGCCTTTGACATTGCATCATAATCATCGATGGTTCAATAATACATATGAATATGCGGATCAAATAATCCAGACATTTAGTTATAAAATCATTCAAAGTTATATTAAATGTATATCTTTTTAAATCTTCAACAAAAATTTAGGAGATTGTTATTAATTGCGATCTATTCTTTTACATTAAAATCTATATGTATTTAATTAGTAAGAATATCTAAGAAACATTATTATTGTTATTTTCATTATCTTGTCTATGATAAAGTAAAATATCATTCTATTTCAAAATTTGATACTTACTGCTTTATAAACCAAATTATTAATTTCCTTTGAATCATTTTTTATTAAAATTTAAATTATTTAAATCTAAAAAGTCTAAAACGAACAACTAATAAGATATTAAATTATTAGAACAACTAGAAATTGAAGAATTATTCAAGTTCAACTACTAATATTAAAAGTGTTTATGAATACTCTAATATACTCTCTATTGAGGTTGCAGGAATCCATCTTAGAAATCCACTTCTTCTTGCTTCAGGATTTTTAGGAATTTCTCAAGAAATTTTCAATAGATTACACAACGATGGATTAGGAGCAATAGTTAGTAAATCAATAAGTGTTAGTCCTCTAGAGGGATATAAAGGTCCTACTGTTGTTTCTCTGGGCGAAAAAGGCTATCTAAATGCTATAGGACTTGCAAATCCTGGATCTGATGCATTTGCTAATGAAATTATCAATAATCAAACTCCACTTATAGTTAGTATTGTTGGATCAAGTGCCTCAGAATTTCCAAAACTAATAAGTAAATTTGATAAGTTGAATATATTAGGATATGAAATTAATCTTTCTTGTCCACATGTTGCTAAGATGGGTATGGAAGTAGGTGATGATCCAGAACTAGTAATTAAAATAATAAAGACTATTAAATCGAAAACCAAAAAACCTATAATTATCAAAGTTGGAATAGGAAATACTGATATATTAAAACTTGCAACGATAATTCAAGAATCAGGAGCTGATGCAATAACTGCAATAAATACTATTAGAGCAATGGCAATAAATGTAGAGACTGGAATGCCCATTCTGAGCAATAAAATTGGTGGATTATCTGGCATTCCATTAAAACCCATAGGAGTCAGATGTGTTTATGAAATTTCTAAAAAAGTTACTATTCCTGTAATCGGATGTGGTGGAATATTTACTTGGGAAGATGCATTAGAATACATTTTGGCCGGTGCAACAGCTATAGAGTTAGGTTCTGTAATAGGATATGAAGGCTTGAAAGCATTCAATCAAATAAAATTAGGATTAATAAGATATTTGGAAAAGAAAGGTTACAAGAATATAAAGGAGATTGTCGGTCTTGCACATCAATATTGATAAAATACGCACTGTTGCTATTGAAAATGTAATAGAAGAAACTCCTTCAGTTAAGACTTTTGTTTTTTATGATAAGCTATCTTCAAATGCAAAACCTGGTCAATTCTTAATGGTTTGGATTCCAAGAGCTGAAGAGCTTCCAATGAGTGTCATGATTTCTAACAAGAGAGATCATGCTGCTGTCACAGTACGTAAACATGGATTTGGATCTACTTCTCTATATGAAAAGATACAAAATAATGTGATTGGAATACGTGGACCATATGGTAATTTTTTTAGAGTAAGCAAGGATTTAAAAAATCCTTTATTAGTTGGTGGTGGAACGGGCTTGGTTCCATTAATGCGTCTTGCTACTATATTTAATAAACTTCAAGGAAAGTGTACAATAATTATGGGTGCAAAAACAAAGGATGAAATACTTTTCAAAGATCTTGCAAATGAAATACTAAGTAAAGTTAGTAATAACCTAATTGTTACTACGGAAGATGGAAGTTATGGAATAAAAGGAGTGGTAACAGATGCTTTAAAAAGTATCATAAAAAAAGAAAAATTCGATATGATCTATACTTGTGGGCCTGAACTTATGATGAAAAATATTTATGATTTATCTGTTATTCATTCCATTCCAATTCAAGCTAGTCTAGAAAGATATATGAAATGTGGAATAGGGATTTGTGCAAGTTGTTGTATAAATGACAAACTTGTTTGCAAAGATGGTACTGTATTCAATGAGAATCATTTATCCACCATGTTAGAATTTGGAAAAATTTATAGAGATAAATCTGGCCGTAAATCTTACTATTAGTTTAATTAATTTAGCTAAAAATTGTTATATTGGAAAGTCGTTAATTTATTAGGAGAAGGAGAACTTCCTTGCATCTTTGTCCTTATTTTCATATCCTTTGATTTTATATGATCTAATTTTTTTATATATTTTTGATTTTCTAATAATATATTTATCAATGTCCATGTCTCTGATATTTAAAACTGGTTTGTCTTTTTTTCCAACTTTTCCAATAACTTCTGGTTCTAGATGGATTTTTTTCAAATCTTGGATTATAGAATCGGTACATTCTTTTGAGGCTATTATAGCATGACAACCATTTAATGATGAAGTAGAATGTTGTACAAAATACTCTTTAACAACATAAGCAGACATTTCCTTATTTTTAATAGGAATCCTGTCTATAATTATTTCACTACCTATATAATCTGCTAATCTTTTGATAGCTAGAATTCCTTGGGTTAAAATTGGAAATACTGCAGTAATATGTGAATCTTTATCAAATTTGCCCTCAAATTCAGGACAATATTTGTTTATTACCTTTCCAAGCTCAAATCTTGGATGGCTCAAATTACTAATGATGTTATCTTTTTCGTTTTCAAGTTCCTTAATAAATATGCCTTGTTTCTCAAAAATGGATATGTTTTTCTCATTAATTCTTGTTAATAAAAATAGGCTTAAAGGAATTATAGAACCAAATTTGTCAGTAATTATAATGTTCATTTCCTCTTCTATCTCATTATATCTTGTAGGAATTTCTCTATGTGTTGTAGCAGTAGCAGTAGCTCCAAAAAATAGATTACCAATTTTCAAAGAACTATAGTCCTCCATGTAAATATTATTCGATAACGTAATTGAATCAAAATTTTGTCTCATATCATCAAGTATTTCTTCTTTAGGTGCATCGTAAATAGGAAAAATTTTAAATTCTTCTGTACATCCTAGTAAATTCAGATTTTCAATTACTCCAGATACCGTTACTTTGCAATGAATTTCAGATTCAGGAGAACATAAAACATCAGTTACCTGTGTAATATAATTATTAGCAAGAATATATCCTACTTTATTTCCTCTTCTCGTTTCAATAAAATCTAATAGTGCGAATTGCTTTTTAGAAGATGTATTTATTGCAGTTATTTTTTTGGTTATACATTTTGATTTAATACTATTTATTAAATTTGAGAGTAGGTTTAAACGCTTTTCTTGATTAACTGCAATTTCCTTATTAAGTTGGATAATTGCCAGTGCTTTTTTTATACCTGTATCGCTCTGTTGTAGGGAAGATTCGGATAAATCATAAATTCTTCTTGTAATTTCAGGATTTTTTCCTTCATTTTTGTAAAATGAATCAATCCAATCTGGTGTTATTTTCCAATTTGTTCCTTTAATTTTATTTAGAGAGAATTCTAAAAGGTCTGAATCGATTTCATTAGAAAAAGTAGAAAGCCAATTAAGTGGCTCAAAACCATATTCTTTGTATTTATAAATATTATCCCAAAACTCTGTATTCAATATAATCTATGTAATAATTATAATAATGATATTAAAATATAGATATTTTTATTAATTTATTTAATTAATACCTCGACTTATATATTGAAAAGAGTTTAAACAATATTTCGCAGTAAAATAATAATAAACAAGACAATTGTATATCTAATTTTTTAAATAAGCTAAGTAGCAATTACAATACTTTTATTTAAATTTATATCTTGCAAAGTACGCTATTAAAAATAAATATATACAAATTTTAATAGAGTATATTATTATGATAGAATCTCATTTTGTACAAGGCATAGCTGATGATGGTTTTATATTTTTAAGCAATAAAGATCAAAGTTCTAAATATAATTCTGCTATATCTGATTTGGCCAATAAATTTGAAAAAAAATCTGCAACAGATATTCTTAAATGGTCAATAGAAAATTTTGGAAATAAAATTGCATTAGCATCAAGTTTTGGTGCTGAAGACGTTATCATTATTGATATGATGGCAAAAATAGATAAAACTAAAACAAAAATTTTGACCTTAGATACAGGTAGATTAAATCAAGAAACCTATGATGTGATGGATGAAATACGAAAAAAATATGATATTTTTATAGAATCATATTTTCCAAATTCAGAAGAAGTCGAAAAAATGGTACGTAGAAAAGGGTTTAATCTTATGTATGAAAGTATAGAAAATAGAAAATTATGTTGTGGAATAAGAAAAGTAAATCCACTTAATCGTGCTCTTGCAACTCTGGATGGATGGATAACCGGTCTCAGAAGGGAACAGGCTATTACTCGTTTAAATATTAAAAAAATTGAGATTGATTCGACTCATAATAATATTCTAAAGATTAATCCAATTGCTGATTGGAGCGAAGATATGGTTTGGAAATATATAAAGGAAAATGAGGTTCCATATAATAAATTACATGATAAGGGATATCCTAGCATTGGCTGTGAACCATGTACTAGGGCGATAAGCAAAGGAGAAAATCGTAGATCAGGCAGATGGTGGTGGGAGGAATCGTCTCAAAAGGAATGTGGACTTCATATTGATCCTAGCATAACAAAAAAAATCTAGATTTATTTTTATATACAATAATATTAATCTTCCAATAATGCAATAGTATTAGATATTATGAAAAAATATGCTGGATTAGGTTTATTTTGATTATTTATTATATCTTTATAAACTATATACCTTAAATTAGGCACTTAATTGATAAGACTATCTTTATAAAGGTATTAAGATAATTGATAAAAAAGTATAAATATGATACAAAGCAATAGACAATTAAATAGAGTATAGATCATATAAATGATTTAAAATTTTAAATAAAATTACAAATCTAATAATGTAAACTTGTCAATTGGTTAGTAGCTGACATGCTATCTATATAAAAAAATTTGTAATACTATTTAAAAAGAATTATTAATACAATTAATAGTTTAAAAGATAAAAATTGGATACTATGAAGATTCAAAATAATATTATAAATAATATTCCTGAGCCTCATGGGGGGCGACTTGTAAATAGGGTTTTTGAATTAAAAAATAACAATGCCATGGATATGTTTTCCATTGAAATTGATGATAACTTGAGAAATGATATTGAAAATATTGGAGATGGTATTTTTAGTCCATTGGAAGGATTTATTGGAAAAGATGACTTTGAGAGTATTTTAAAATCGGGAAGATTAAAAAATGGATTACCATGGACAATTCCTATAGTCTTAGATGTGGATGAATCAATTGCAAAAAAAATACAAAATTATCGTGAAATATCTTTAAAGAATAATGGCGACCATTTTGCAACTCTATACTTCGATGAGTTTTATTCGTACAATAAATTAGACATGGTTAGAGCATTATATCGTACAGATGATGAAAAACATCCAGGCGTATCTAAGACCTTTAAAATGAAAGAATTTTTAGTTTCTGGAAAAATTGACGTTAATAAAAAGATAAATAACTATAATTTAAGAAATTATAGGAAGGAACCTACAAAAACTCGAGAAGAGATTAAAAGGAAAGGATGGAAAACTATGGTTGGTTTTCAAACTAGAAATATTCCACATATAGCACATGAAATGCTTCAAAAAGCAGCTTTAAATATCTATGATGGAATTTTTATCAATCCTCTAATAGGTAAAAAGAAAACAGGTGATTTTAAAGACGAAGTGATACTTGAATCGTATATAAAGTTAATCGAAAATTATTTCCCATCTAATAGGGTGATGTTTGTTACTCTTCATACTGAAATGAGATATGCAGGACCAAAAGAAGCGATTCATCATGCTATTATGAGAAAAAACTTTGGCTGTTCTCACTTTATAGTAGGACGAGATCATGCTGGTGTAAGTGATTATTATCATCCTTTTGCCGCTCATGAAATCTTTAAAGAATATCCTGATATAGGAATTCAACCCATATTCTTTCCAGCCTTCTATTACTGTAAAAAATGCTTAGGATATGCTAATGAGAGAAATTGTCCTCATGGTTCAGAATATAAAGAAGAATTATCAGGGACAAGAATGAGAAAGATGGTCACTTCTGGAGAACTGCCAGGAAAACATCTACTAAGACCAGAAATTGCAGATGTAATTATAAAATTCCAAAATCCATTTGTTTCTTGATGTCTGTAAAAATCAGTTAAACTCTTATTCTCTTTTTTTGAATTCTATTGGTTATTTTATTTAAAGGATTCACTATAAATTAATATTGTTAACTAATTTATTTTGCTGCTCTTCTGATTTTTATCTTTGATTTACGTTCATATTACTCTAAATTATTATATAAAATGAAGTCAATGTATGCAAATTCTCTATTTGGTTTAATGAAAATTTCTTCATTTGCCGCGACTTCGATATTTCTTATTATACTTTTTTCCAATCATTTTGTTTATGCTCAAAATGTATCTGAATCTATAGGAGAAAAATTCGACACAGTAAAATCAAAAAGTCATGAGAGTTTTACTGTTCCCTTTAGTTCATCCAATACAGATCGAAAAAATCCAGTGATCTATACTTATGATACTCCTAAAGACGTTAGTTGGATTCTAGGTATTACAAATAATATGACTTACAATAATTCTTCTGAAGCAAAAACGATTATTAAATTGATGGAAAATCTACCCAGTGAAAAATTCATTGAATTAGCTATGTTTGAACAAAATGATAAATTTTGGGTTGCTGTTAATACAAATGAATCTGGTTATATAAGGGTTCACGAACAAGATATTGATGGATGGTCTCGTGATGAACCACTTATGGTAGGACATGCTAATAATCAGGGTTTAACAGTTACTAATGGTAAAAGAATTGTCATTGACAGATTATCTTTAGATGGTTTTAGTTTAGGATCAATTGCTGTATATGGAAAGGATGATACCGAATCTCCAATAAATACTCTGGATGGTTATCTTTCCTTTGATCTTTTATATGGTGATCCAAGAGATTCTCCATTGTATTTTGTACCCATCATCATGTTGGTTATAGCTGGAGCAGTAGTATTCATTTTACTTAAATTTAAGAAAAGAGATCGTGACACTTAAATTTTAATTATTTTTTTTTGATTCAAGTAATAGTTACATATATATTTTAGACTACAAATTTCGCATTTAGGTCTTATAGGAAGACAAATATTTTGTCCATACCTTACAAAAGTATTATTTAAAATTAACCAATATTTTCTATCTATTTTTTTTATTAGTTCTTCCTCTGTTTTTTTTGGATTCTGTGTTTTAACAATCCCAATTCTGTTAGAAATTCTATGAACATGAATATCAACTGGTATGGCTGGCTTATTAAAAGCATACACTAAAACACAGTTTGCAGTTTTTCTTCCTACACCAGGCAATTCTAACAGATCTTCAACTTCATTTGGTACAATTCCATGAAATTTTTCAACAATGATCCTAGATACCTGTTTAATTCTTTCTGCTTTAGTATTGTAAAAACCTATGCTATGTATAATTGATTTGATATCATTCAGATCTGCATTGGCTAATTCTCTTGCATTCTTATATTTCTGAAAAAGTTTACGTACAATTTTTGATGTATTTTCATCTCTTGAACGAGCAGATAGAATAGTTCCTATTAATATCTTAAATGGATTATTATCTTCTTCCATTTGCAGTTCTTTTAAAGCTGTAAGTCTCACTAGGTTATCTGAATTATTTAACTTTGTTTCCATTTTGTTAAGAATATCTTCTATTATTATCAGTTCTGGAGTGTATAATAATTATGTAAAAGTATATTTAATTATTTCAATATTTATTTATTAACTATACTATATATTTACAAAAAAATATTCATCCATCAATATGTATTTTGCATTATAAAATCTAACAACAATTCTTGATGCGTGAATCTAATCATTTTCATTGTAGTAAAAAAAAGTATTTTTTAATAAAAAAGTTGATCTGATTGTTTTATCATAATTTTTTAAATATTACAATTTTTTAAAGTCTATTTCTGTAAACTAAAAGAGATAATTGAACAATTAAAACTTATTTCTTTATAATTTATTTGAATAAAAATAAAGTAAATTTAATTGCATGATACTAATAATTTTCAGAGTGTTCTCTAACTGAACGTGATTTCTGGCTATCCCTTTCTCCCTTTCCGGTAGGAGGTACATCCGGTATATCCATACCTGTCCTTTGTTCAGCAATAAAGCTAGCTTCATCTAGTATTTTACCAACATCTTCTCCATAATTACTAAAATCGAATGTATTATTTCCCATACCACTAGCATTTGTTAAAATATCGTTAAATGTTGTGTTTATTTCATTCAATTCTCCATCAGCTTGGGGTAAAACGTCATTTATTTTACCTTTTATATTCGATAGAGCACCAATTGCTGGACCTAAAGCTGCCATTGAATCACCTATATCTATTGTAGATTCTAATCTCATGTGGACTTGTTCAAGAGCTAATTTTATTTGGGACATAGTTCTAGTAGTCTTTCTAACTTGAGCTAGTTCATTAGAAATCATTTTTCCCTGTTGTGAATCATGCTTTTGTAATGAAGAAATTACTTGTTCAAAGTATACCTTTTCACGCGCTTTTAGTTTTTCCATCATTGAATCAAGTTTTCTATTTTGTGTTTGAATCTTATTTTTAGCTAATTCCATTTTAGGTTTTAGTGGCTGTTGAGATTTTAGACTATCTCTTAAAATATCGGTAGAATTGCGTTTTTTTTCTTTAATCCAATTATTGCTAAAATGGTTATCCATGAATACTGATACATATTATTATTCAGATCTTAAATTGCAATGTCATTTTTGAATAACTAACTAGTAATTTTTTATAAACATTATCCAAACAAAAATGTAATTACCGTATTTTATGAATATTATATTATTAATACATAAATTAACTTATTTTTTGTAAAGATATTTCTAGTAGTAGATATCTTTAGAGAGATTTAAAAAAGAAGACAATTTTTAATGATACTCAATCAACTAGTATTATCAGTTAAAGCAGTATAGCATATAGTGAAAATATCAAGAATAAAAAATTTAATCAATTAACATTAACAAAATTTTGTAATTTTATCATTTTAATCAATAGTGGAGTGGACCCATATTTTTGGGAACACTTTTCCCCTTATTTTATGGATACTATTTTTCATTACCAATATTTATCACCTTCTTCTTTTCCTCCTCCTCTTGTTGCATTTTCCATTTTGAAATAAACTCATATGGTGTTA
>JAATVJ010000405.1 GCA_014523515.1 Nitrososphaerales archaeon TH1177
AAAGAGGAAAACTTGTACCACTAAAAAATAGAATGGATGCAAATACTGAGCAAATGATGTAGTTCTTATATATTTTAATAAAAATATGATTGTCCATAATAATTAAAAAATTATTTGTTAATTATTTAAATATTCCTAATCTTTAAAAAACAAATTGAATTTAATCGTGGTTCTCTTGTAAAGAAACTTTTATTATGCTAATATAGTAATGAATAATATAGTAAATTTTCTATCGAAATTATACTTTATTTTAGTATAAAAATTGCTATATTTAAAAAAGTTTTTTTATATATAAACTAGAATATGTTTAAGAGAAGTATATACATGATTCTTTTGTCGTTTTTTGTTTAGTTATATTGATTGTTAAGCCTATATTGTTATAATTATATTCTTAGCAGTTTTGACAAGTTATTAAGAAGAATTATCTTATTATGGATATGAGTGATGAATCTCAAAGAGAAGAAATAAAAGATGAAATTCATCAGTTAGAGGACATCGAGCAAGATGAATTTGATGATGAGGAAGAAAAAGAAACAGCTGAAAAATCAGAATAAATAATTTCAAGGATGATTCTAATTCGATAAATCAGTAATGTCAATTCATGGTTTACTATTTATTAACTTTTTATTATAATTATTATTTTGTTATTTTATACAATACTTATCTGTCTATGTTATATTATTTTTTCATATTTTTGATTGTAGTAAAATAAGAATTGTATATTTCCAATAGTCAATATCCTTAGTCAAATAATATTAATATAAATTTTATTAAAAATTTAGAAATTACCTTGCAGAATAACAAATATTATATTTATAATTTATTAAATATCTTTTAGTTAATATCTAAAATAAAACTATTATTTATTTGTATTATATAGAGTGTAATATTAACTAACTTGGAATTTTTATCCGCTCTATAAAACTTATTATTTTACTTTTTGTTCTCTATTGAAGATTTCTTATTTAACCTTAATTATTTTGCTTGTATATATGTATATATTCTCAGTAACTATAGGAGTAAAAGTGAGAATTATTCGAATATTTTATTATCTTTAACAATAAATTTAGTTAATTCTTCTTCTTCTTTTGAACAATTTTATATATTTGATTTGTAGAAGAAAATAAAAATAGAGAATGCAAATTCTTATACTAATAATATGAATGATCACGAAAACTCATCTTCACTAGGATTTCAGGAATATATGGTGGATGTTATCAATAAAGGATCTTTATCTCTGATGCTCTCATTAGGTCATAGAGTAGGGCTCTTTGATACTATGGTATCGCTTCCTCCCTCAACGAGTAAGCAGATTGCAATTGCTTCAAATTTAGATGAGAGATATGTACGAGAATGGTTAGCCGCAATGGTTGTTGGCAAAACTGTGAATTATGATTCTTCCAATAATTTGTATTCCTTGCCAAAGGAAAAGGCAGAATTTCTGACTCGACAAACAAAGGTATACAATTTTGCTGCTTCGATGCAGTGGATACCTGTATTAGGTCAAGTAGAAGATCAAATTGTAAAATGTTTTAAAAATAGTGGTGGTGTACCATATTCTTCATATAAAAGATTTCATGAAGTAATGGAAGAAGAAAGTGCTCAAACAGTATTATCAGGATTATTTGATTGGATAATTCCATTAGTACCTGGGCTGGAAGATAAATTAAAAAAAGGAATTAATGTTTTAGATATTGGTTGTGGCAATGGTCGTGCTATCAATATGATGGCAAATCAGTTTCCACACAGTAAGTTTACAGGTTATGACATTTCTGAAGAAGCAATAAAAAAGGCACAATTTCATGCTATGACATATGATAATAAAAATGTCAAATTTGAGGTAAAAAATATATCAAAAATTTTAAATCCTTCAAAAAATTTATCTTTTGATCTAATTACTGCATTTGATACCATCCATGATCAAGCTGATCCTGCAACAGCTTTGAAAAATATAGTATCATTATTAAATGGCCATGATGGAATTTTTCTAATGCAAGATATTCTTTCCTCATCTTTACTTCAAAATAATATAAACCACCCTGTAGGAACTTTTCTTTATACTATATCATGTCCTCATTGTATGACTGTATCCCTTGCTCAAGGTGGAATAGGATTAGGTGCTATGTGGGGTAAGGAAAAGGCAGTAGAACTGCTCAAAGAAGCAGGTTTTACAAAAGTTGAAGTTAAAACACTTCCTCATGACTTCCAGAATTATTATTATGTAGGAACAATTAAATAAATTATTTATATTTTATCTTAATACTTCAGATATAATAAAAAAATTATTTTTGTTGTTAAATATTGAAATAATAGATAAATAAATAAAGTTGCTCTCGTCCTTATAGCATTTTGTCTTTCATCTAATTATATATTACTATTTTAAACTAAATAAATTGCTATTGATTGTTTAGTTTTATTAGATAAAATAAAAAATTGTGATATATCAATTATAATAAATTGTCATTAAAAATATTTCATCAATAATTATTTGAAATTAATATTTGACAAAAAAATGAATTTAACTTGATTTAATCATGTCCTTGATGATAAAAAATTTTAAACAGTTTTTCATGTTAGCATAACATTTTTAATAGTTGTTATTGTATAAAAAAAAGTCCTGAAGATAATCTATGGTTGAACCATTAGAACGCTCTGTGTCGTTATACCTTAGTAAACAATTTGTAATGGTTGATGAAAATGTTTCTGTGGCTGAAGCAGTAAAACTTGCTCAGCCAAAACATATTGAGACAATCATTGTTGGTTCTCATGGAAAGCCTGTTGGTATAGTAACTGATAGTGATATTCTGGAAAAAGTGGTAATTAAAGGAGATGACTCGGATTTGATTTTTCTAAAATCTATAATGACTTCTCCAATTATGACCTTGAATAGTACATCAACTGTAAAACAAGCAATAGAATTAATGAGAATTTATAAAATTAAAAGGGTTCCAATAATTGATTCTCATCATAAAAATGATCAAAAAATTATAGGAATTGTTACACAAAAAACTCTCGCAGAAGCAATTCGAAATTCAGTTATCGAAAAAACTTTCACAAGTTATAGAATAACAATAAAAGAAAATTACAAACCAATTTTTGGAAATTTAGGTTTTATTATGCAATTTGCTGGAATTTTAATGATTATTCCTGCAATACTTGGAACAATCTTAAATGAATTAGAATCTGCAGCAGCAATTTACCTTGCAGTTATTTCAATATCTTTAACAGGCTTTATTATGAATACATTAGGGGAAAAGAGCCCACTTAATCTAAAACAATCGTCTATTGTTGTTGTATCCTGTTTTATACTACTAAGTCTTTATGGGTGTTTGCCTTATATCTATGTCAATCCCTTTGAACCTTCTAATGATTATTTATCTCTTTTTGTAAATGCGTTCTTAGAAAGTTCTTCTGGTTTCACAACTACAGGTATTTCTATAATAGAACAGCCAGAATCACTTCCAGAAAGCTTCGTATTTTATCGTTCTTACACTCAATGGGTGGGCGGATTAAGTTTTGTATATCTTATAATGACCTTATATTATCCTGAAACAAGATTGGCTGCAATGAGAAATGTGATGGGAAGTGCAATGCAAAAGTTCAAACAATTATTGTCTACTATTATTATAATCTTTATATTTTATACATCCATTCTTATCTTCTTATTATTTTTTCTTGGTAATATTGAATTGATTGACTCTGTGTCTTTGTCATTTGCCACTTTTTCCACAGGAGGTTTTACTCCTGTTTCTGATATTTTTAGTTCAATTAATTTTTATCAACTAATAGTAATTATGGCAGGAATGATAATAGCTGCATTACCATTTGGTTTTTATTATGGTATTTTAAGGAAAGAGATAAAAAAAACAAAAAGATTGAGTACAGAAATAATTGTTTTTCTTTGTTCTATCTTAATTTTTACTTTACTTTTTATAATAATAGACCCAACTATTTCTACAAATAATTGGTTTAATTCATTATTTCAAGTGATAAGTGCATCTACAACTACCGGTTTCCAATTTATTGATCTGTCTTATTTATCATTTGGAGGAAAAATTATTCTTATCATTATTATGCTTATAGGGGGGACGGCTTTTTCTACTGCTAGTGGAATAAAGATTGCTAGACTATTGTTAATTTTCCACAAAGTAAAAGGTAATTCAAAATTTTTATCAAGTTCCGATGCTTATACTCCATTATCAATTTCAGCTACTGCAATTCAATTTCATACAAAGAAAAAAGACCAACAACCATCTTTCTCAAAAAAAGATTCTCTAAAATCTAAAAATCATCATCGATTATACATTTTTAATCAAAGACTATTAATATTTTCTGATAAAGCTTTTAGAGAAGCAATTTTTGTAATTGTTTTATTTATATTATTTTCTTTTGCAAGTGCAATTGCTATTTCTTATCTTACTAAAAGTGATTTTATAAATGCATTATTTGAAGCTTCATCAACTCTTTCAAATACTGGACTTACAGTCGGAATGACAACTATGGACCTAGATATTATATCAAAACTTATTTTGTCTATTAATATGATATTAGGTAGATTCGAAATAATAACAATTCTCTATATTTTTATTTCTAAATTAAGGTGAAAGTAAATACACAAAATTTTAGATTAAAATTAAAATTAAAATAAGAATTTTTCTAATTTTATAAAATATAAAAAAAGAAACTTTATATAAAATAATAAAATATTTCATAAGAAAAGACTTGGATTCTATGGTCATATAAAATAATATATATTGTGTCTAAAAAAATTATACGATTATTATGTGACTTAATGTTTTTTTTGTCAAGCATTTCTTCAGTAGGGGCTTGTTTCTATATTAATTCATATTATAAAAAATCTGAGAATACTAAAATCCATTGTTTAATTAATTGTTTGTAATCGTCTTTAATAAATTTTAGTTAAAAGTTCTAATATTGTAATCATTTCCATTTAACTATACTTTAATTGATTTTCTTTGGTAAGATCAAACTATCGAATAATGCTAAATTTAATTATCTGTAAAATGGTTTATCTAAATTCATATCTCTGCTATTAATAGTAAATTTAGAAATGGCAAGTATCGTAATTAGGACGTTGCATAAAGGAATTTCGATATATTTTATTTTTCTGCATCTGCTGTTTTGTATGGTAAATAAATAAAGGGAAATAGATAAATTTGATTTTACTCTTATTTTAAATTACTTTGGATAAATTATAAAAGATTTATATTATTATATGATATCAATTGCTGTAAATTATATTATAGATCATCTTGTATCCTTTGAAATAGAAAAGATGTGTCTATGTTGAGTTATCAAATTTAATTATTTTGCAATTTTTGCAATAAAACTTACCTTTATCAATTACTTGTAATTTTCCATTACATTTATTACATAAAAGATGTTGTTGGTTACTTAGTTTATTTTTTACCATATTAATGACAAATGGAATAACAAATGTAGTTAGTTAAAGCATAACCAAGTATTCTCATTAGTAGACCATTATTATCTGATCTAGAGTAATTTCTGTATCTTCTCATATTTTTACTAAATTTTTATATTAGATAGGTTATATTAATAAATTTTTATTTATAATGATCAATATAAATTAAATAAGATATTAAAAAATTATTATTATTATTCTATAATGTTAAAATAAAAAAGATAAAATTTGATTATTATTTTTTGTTGATTTAGTAGAGAAATTTATTATTCTTTACGATCGATTTTAAATCCTATTTTTACTTCAGCTTGAAATTCTTTAAGTTGGTTATCTATTATCTTAAATGTAACTCTTCCTAATTCTGCCCACTCTATATTATTGAGCGTTTTTGTAGCTTCAGTAACTGCATCTCTAACTGCATCATCAATACTATTAGGTGAAGTTCCTACAATGTTGATGTATTTATAAACCATATCAATTAGTTTTATTCATTACTTAAAACTTTTCTCATTTCGTTAATTAGACTAATTTGATATAATGTGAAGGTTTGATAAGATCTATATTGACCTCCATTGCTATTTTGGAATATAAAACATGTTAAATGCAATGATTACAGAACAGAATAGAATCTTTACTTATCGATGTAACTTAACTATAGTTATTTATATATATTCCTCATGAAATTAAATCTTAAATCAAATTTACCTTAATATATTTGGAATATTTATATCAATCAATTTTGATATAAATTTTTCAAAAGATGAATCTTTATTATCGGGAACTACTGAATCCTTGGAAGCAAAGCTCTTGAAGTTATTATCTCGATTATCTGAAATTTGTGAATTTGAAAATAAAGGACCTTTATCTGGTATAGGTTTGGGTATTAGTCCTTTGTCTTCGTATTTACATTTTCCAACAATAATATCATTTTCTAAAGAGTTATAATCAATA
>JAATVJ010000406.1 GCA_014523515.1 Nitrososphaerales archaeon TH1177
CTATTCAGTTCCTTTTTCTGATTTTCAGATAATTTCAGAATATAAGATTTGGGCACATATCAATCTAAACATGTAGAGCTAAAGTTCTTCCTATCAGAGTATGTTGATAATACTAATGCATGTTGATGATATATGAGATACTTAACTTAGAACCTGTAAGTCTACCTTTTATTTCAAATAATAATTCTCCTATAACATAATCAGGAGAGAATTGTTTCTTGTATATATAAAGAAATAATCTGTTAAACTAATTGAAATATAAGATAAAGATTTAGACTACAAAAGAGAAGTTATTACTTTGTATGAGTTGCTGTAAAAATTTAATACATTCCAAAATTACAAATAATAATGGATGTATGTATTGATTCATACAAAGTTAAAGAAATTTTGGCTGAATTCAAAGTATCTGAATTTTGATTTGATAATAAGTTTATGGTATACCAAATATTATAAATGTTACCTATAAATTAAAACATACAGTATTTTTTAGAAAGAGATAATTTAAACTATAATACGATTGATTATTGGCATCCCTATTTGTCTTTATTGTTATTTTTTATTATTATAATCAAAAATTAAAATTACTATTATTAGGGTTCATCTACAAAAGCAGTAAGCTGGTCGGGAGTAGAATCGTCCATGTAGTAAGATTATACTAACTAATATTTAGCTTTTATTATTAGAAACTTATTTACATTTACTAATTATATATTAAATTCTTATTGGGTTTAGTGTAAGTCTATAGAAATTTCAAACAGTTCCTCTCTGTTATTTAGAATAATATTAAGTGTTTAGTATTACATAGATATCCAATCACTCTGTTATAGAACCTGGAGTTCATATTATTACATATAGGAATTTACATACTTGTATTTAGATTTATTATGGAAACATAACTTAGATTATTTTTAAAATATCATAGAGAAATAATTACAACCTTATAATTACTATTAAAAATTGTACTCACTATAGAATGTGCAAGGACTTGTGCTTTGATAGTTTAGAAACGATAAAATGAAAACCATGTGACCAGATGAGACTGGAAAATACTTAATACATTCTATAACCACTCTCCTAAGATGGCGATAAATGCATGAATCAAATTAACAGTTATTTTTCTACCTTAATAGTTATTGCGATTTTAGTTGCAGTACTTGTATCAATTGAGAGTTCTGTATTGGCTACGACACAGACAGGTGCTATGAGCTCTACCACTACTACTACCAATGATTCTCAATCTCAAATAGAACAATTGAACAAAACGATGGCAGAGCTTGAATCTTCAAATAATCCACAAGATATCGCTACACTTGCTTACATATGGGGATATCCGCTAGTTTCAGAGGTCAGACTTGTGGATTATTCCACAAGTCCGAATGTCCCAGCTGCACCAAGCCGAGGTCCTTTAAACACAATTAATAATTTTCAAAGTTACCCCACATCTAATTTTACTGACATTGTTCGTATTAATGTTGATACATTGTATTCTTTTGGATATCTGGACTTAGAGAAAGAACCTGTTGTTCTTCAAGTCCCTCCTATCTCTGGAAGGTATTATACACTGCAGTTTATTGATGCATATACTAATAACTTCCTTTATATCGGAAGTAGGCTGAACGATACTACAGGCGGAACATATCTTGTTTTTGGGCCAAACTGGAAAGGAGACGTACCACCTGGTATGAAAGAAATAAAGTCTCCAACAAATACTGCGATAATAGCCGGGCGCATATTCATAAACGGACCAGCTGACGTACCTAATGTCAACGCAATCCAAGACAAACTTACGCTGACTCCCCTTTCAGTTTTCGGGCGAAATACTACATCCACCACACAACCATTGACAGCAGAGACAAATGCTTCAAAACAGGTACCAATTGGACCTCAACCTACGTTAATACCCACAACTGGTATCAAGATATTTGATGAAATTAGCAAAGATATGGCTGACAATCAACCACCTGTAGCTGACTCTGAAGTGTTGGTCAAATTTGATTCTATAGGCATTGGACCAGGCCTGACACCTTCTGATACTAAAAATGATACTATCAGAGCGGGGCTAGAGAATGGAATAGCAGAAGGTGAGAAAATCATAGATGAAAAGATACAAAACCTAGGCATGAAAGTAAATGGGTGGCTTGTTAATTTGGACGTGGGAAATTACGGAACTGATTATCTTTTACGTGCAGCAGTTGCAAAATTCGGAATTGGTGCTAACTCTCCAGTTGAGGCTGTTTACCCTAGCACATTTACCGATAATCAGGGTGAAAACCTAACGGGTACCCACAACTACTTGATTCATTTTGATAAAGGTCAGACACCCGCAGTAAATGCGTTCTGGTCTATTACACTGTACAATGACAAATCTTACTTGGCCGAAAATCCAATAAATCGGTATTCGATTGGTCAGCATACAGAAGGACTAAAGTATAATCCTGATGGCTCACTAGACATCTACATACAACATGCGAGTCCGGGAACAGAAAAAGAATCCAACTGGCTGCCATCTCCTAGTGAGGAATTTAGTTTAGTTCTGCGAGAGTATAATCCACAAGATGCAATTTTAAAAGGCGAGTATCAAATTCCACCAGTGCAGCTAATACTCTAGCCAGTTCAGGACTGAATACAGAAAACTCCTCAAATTATTACGATATGATAGGCCACACAGCGTCTTTTAATGTGAAATATGTCTTCAAGCTGTCTACATACGAATTTCACTCATAAGCCCTTACCCGTTGTATACTGGAAAGCTTCACTGGTCAATGAAATTATACAAATTGCAAAGTTGGCTTGACCTTATCAGAGGAGTAGAAAATCGAATCTGATATTAAACTATTTAGCTATTCGCCAGATTTAACACTCAATACTGAAAATTTATTTGAATATTGAATGAAGTTAATTTCTCTATAACATTAATTGTTTTGTTACTATTTACAATAACTTAATCTCGGGTTCGGTGGAATCATCTAGAAATTTCAATACAATTAGATTTTTATTAATTGTATTGGAATAAGACTGGAGAACTATATATTCTTAGAATAAATATTTAAAAATATAGTTTAGCTGATAATACTATTAATAGTTTTTATATATATTAATAGCTATTAGATATAATGGAACATCTAAATGCAGTATTTTGACAATAATAACGGTACTAATCTTTTATACAATGAACATATTATGCTACTGTACGAAGATAGGAATAAGCGTAATAACACTATTATAGATATTATTAATGAAGGATTAAAGAATGGTTGTTTATGTATTTATGCATCTGTAGATATAGGCGATTCTAAAAGTATTTCACTAAAAGATAGTTTATCTTCAAGAATAATAAATTATGAACAAAATGTACAGAATGAAAATCTAAAATTTATAAATTTTAAACCTTATTATGAATCAGCACTAATTGGAGACCTATCACCTTTTAAAAAGTTAAAATCAGAATTAGAATATAAATTATACAAGCGAATTTCTGAAGGAAAGAAAGGTAAAATAATAATCTTTGCAGATGCAGCATGTAATTTATCTGAAAATAGACATTTTAACGAATGTATAGATTTGGAAAAGTGGTGGCAAGAGACAAATTTAGAGTGGATAAAAAATAACAAAGATATTACTGTTATATGTCCTCATCCCAACTATGTTTTTAAGGAAGAATCAGAACAAGATATAAGGAATAAAATTAACAATTATCATGATGTTACAATTGATATAGAAAATGAACATTCTTTGCAATATTTTTATAATTTAATGAGAAGGAATAGGTATTTCGATGATATGGTTAACTGTGAACAATCAATTAAGACTATGAAAGAAATAAAGGATAATTTCATGAAAGAACATAAGAATATCATCAATACATATTATTCAATATTCTCTAAACGACTAGATGATATAATTTCTCATAATTTGAATAATTCAAAGATCGACGAAGAAAACTCTAATTTACATAGTAATACAAACCGAAATTTAATTGATAATCAAACTAATAACACAAGAATAATCAATGATATTATAGATAAAAATATGGATACATTCCTCCGGTCAATAAAATTTGCAAATAAATTTTACTTGAATGTTGTCCAAAGTTATTATGATTATATAAAGACGATTAGCAAATCATCTGAGAGATAAAATCTTATTATTTTATTGTAGAACTATTATGAATGCTAATGATACAATAAGTATTTGTATTCCGGAAATTATCGGTATAATCAATTATTAATAATCTACTTATCATAGATTTATTTAATTTTTTTATAGTTCATGAATGACATGCCCATAGAGTTTTGACTTTAATGAAAAAATTTGTAATAGAATATCAAGATAAAGTGAATTGGTCAGCAAAATATGGATCATAATTGTTAAACTAAATAGTTTCAATTTCACATAGGACCTGACTAGAAGATTTCTATTTATGGTTTTCTTTTTATTAACCTTACCTATTATCTGGTAACATTTGTTTCATGATTTGACTATCTGCAAATTATTAGATTTGGAATATTCCAAATTGTTATTAAGGATTATATTTTAGTTATATTTGATTTTAGTTATATTTGATATATTTATTATATACTATGTTACCTCAACTGTAAACATATTATCGGATTCCGTGGTTCTAGTAAATTTATCGATCCAATAACTAGACTTGATTGTATAATATTAAGAACACCTTGGCTTTAGACATTTTTTATCTGACTTAGTATCGCTATTTCTTTTTTATTCTAAGTTATATTTATTATTCCCTTGTTACGGCTGGTCATCAAGTTCAATATGTTGCTTTATCTTGTAGGTCAGCAACCCTCTTAATATGGACACCTCTAAGCCTAATTATTGTAATCGGTAGATTTTTGTGCTTGATATTTATTAGATAAAAATATAGAGAAGACCTAGAATGAGTAACGTGAATAAGAAATGTTACCAACTGGCTCCTAATTTGACAATATGCAGAATACTCAATGGCATGTGGCAAGTTGCAGGCGGACATGGATATGTCGATCATGATTTGGCAATCGCAGATATGTTGAGATATCATGATGCTGGCTTTACGACGTGGGACCTAGCAGATATTTATGGCCCCGCAGAAGATTTGATTGGAGAGTTCAGACGTAGATTATTAACATTAAAAGGAAAAGAAGAACCCGGCAGAATTCAGTCATTAACAAAATGGGTACCACAATCAGGAAGAATTACGCGTTCTATCGTTAATGAAAATATAGAAAGATCGCTTCGCAGAATGAGTGTTAACTCGTTGGATTTACTTCAATTCCACTGGTGGGATTATAACAATCCGTATTACATGGATGCTCTTAAATATTTATCCGACCTCATGGATGAAGGACGAATCAAACACTTAGGTCTTACAAATTTTGATACTGAACGTTTGCAGATCATAATAGATTCAGGTTTACAAATTGTATCGAACCAAGTTCAATATTCAATTGTAGATCGAAGACCAGAAGTGAAGATGATCCCTTTTTGTATGGAGCATAACATCAGTCTTCTTGCTTATGGAAGCATCTGTGGAGGGCTCGTATCAGAGCGCTATTTAGGAAGAACAGAGCCATCGACTGTTGAGTTAGATACATTAAGCCTACGAAAATACAAGAAGATGATAGATGCATGGGGAGGATGGAATTTGTTTCAAGATCTATTATTGACCTTGAAGAAAATTGCGAAAAAGCACGACGTAAGTATTGCAAATGTAGCAACCAACTACATCCTTGCCAAGCCTATAATAGCAGGAGTTATTATCGGCGTTAGACTTGGAATAGTTGAGCACAGAAACGATAACACTCAGGTATTCAACTTTAATTTGGATAAGTCAGATAGTGATGCTATAGATGTTGTATGTGCAAAGGCAAATAACTTGTTCGAGACAATCGGAGATTGTGGCGATGAGTATAGATGATCTGTCTTTTTGCTTCTTTGACTTATAATGCATATAGGTAATTCTATATATTGATAAGAAACCTTGTTCGTAGAGTTTCATGTCATCTGAAGCAATTAGATAGTGATCATTTCAATTATTAGTGCTGCTGTAGAAAATAATCTGATACTTAGTAACAAAATTTATGATTTCAATAATAATTTAAATTGGTCATATAACAAAAATGGCAGTTCAAAACTAGTTTATATCTTGTAATTATATACACGGGTTCGGTGGAAATCATGAGGAATTCCACATGGGTCATTATTTTCTGTATGATATCGCTAGAAAATAGATTAATTAATTTAATTAATAAAAAAAAAGGAAGGTTTAGGTTTTACCTCAACCACATATCTCATCAATTAGGTGCATGTCTATTAAGCAACCAAGTATGTCGGTAATCTGAGCTCCGGTTATTCCCGGTACGTCTTGTAGTGCGAAGAATACATTATCAGTTTCTGGACAACTATTTGGAGTACTAAGGAGACGATCACAATACGCTCCTATTGATGTTGCGTCGACGATACTTAATAGCCGCCCGATTTGCGTACTGTCTAGGACTGAAAAACAATCTTCACATGCTCCGTCTTCTTCCGGAGGACTAACTTTTACTTGTTCGTTCGCATTCACGTTTACACATATATTTACCAGGTCCCTTTCGAAGTTTATTCTATCCTCAAGACCATTACCGTTTTGAGTATTTGCCGCATCTGCTGCTCCTCCTTCATTTGCTGCTCCAGTGGCAGTATCATCTTGAGGTATCTGAATAATATCTATACCATTCACATTTATGTTACTGTTTACACATTTTATTTTCTGGATATCTGTATGAGATTCTCATTTTTCGGATGGTTATCATAACCGTATCTATTGTCGTCTTGGTAATAGTTGCTATCATATCCGTACTTGTCTCCGTACATTTGTGCACCTGCATTTCCTACCATCGATGGGTTTAGAGCCAGTAAACCTGTTGCTAGTATTGCTCCCAGTATAGAAGCAAAAACTATCTTTTGATTGTTGCTTATTACATTGTTAAATGCGATTTTAATATATCTATGGTTAGAAGGAACATTATCTAATGTTCTAATATTCCAAGATTCTGAATTATTGACTATAAGAAGAATAGAAATTCATGTTCAAGTACAATATTAAATATTTCAGATCAATATCATACTAAGTAAGAAAATATTTATCCTAATTTTTTTTATAAAATAAAAGTAGTGGCAAGAAGACACGAGTTTGGTAGAAATTCAGGAATGCGCCTGGTAAATGATGGTAATGGTAAAAGGGTAATGGAGATATCAGAAGAGACTTTTGAAAGGATAAAGAGTAATGGATCTCAGTACGGAGATAGAGAAACTTTTGAGGACGTTATTATTAGACTAATAGATTTTTATGATAGTAAGGGAAGAAACAGAAATGACTAATCCTAGCAAACCTTTCTCTATACGTCCAAAATGTAACGAAATCATAGAAACTGACTCTTACAACGATTATATGCTATCCAGTTTGTGGTATCAGATTTAATTATAAGACTACACCTCCGATAACTTATACAAGTCTGGAGAATACCAAATCTTACAACTAGAAATGAGTTCTTCTACTACTTATGATAATACTAATATTCAAAA
>JAATVJ010000407.1 GCA_014523515.1 Nitrososphaerales archaeon TH1177
AGATATATCAAAAGAATACATATTTACTTGTAGAAATTGTCTGACTGAGTTTCCAATGCAGATTAACAACTATGATGATGTTGAATTTAATCTCTCTTTACATTTAATGAATTGCCCAGAATATTCTAGGAAATTAGAAAATACCTCAACAAAAAGGAAAATAAGAAACGACTGATTGTCAGAAAGAAAATTATACTTAAAAGACTTTAAAGGATAAAATCTATCTTCTAAAGAAGAAAATGACTACAACTGATTTATTGTTTTGGTTGATTACTGTTTGATATCAATATATCCATTTAGCAGGCTAGTAATGTATAAGGATAGAAAGAAAAGTAGAAATTTTAAGAAGAAATAAGTTCAACTAGTACCAATGCCAAATCTGTGATGCAGTTAGGGATAGTTCTACTAATAGTTGTTTATCCAAAGTGATAATTGGTAAAAATGAATATAATAAAATCCCATATTGTATTGAAGCAGTTTTGCTAAAGTTACAGATAAAACTGATTTAACGAGTCATTGTCATGATTGTAGTCTAATGTTTAATGGATATCATCATTTTCTTTGTGAAATGGAAACAAGTCCTCGTTGTGGTTATCAATTCATCTCTCATGTTGTTGTGGAATCGTTTAAGAAGAACAAGGAATGATTTCCAACCAAAATAATATTTATTCTAAACTTTGCAAGTATGGGCAGGGGTTAGAATGCTCGGTTAAAATGCTATTTTTTGTAGAATTCATAACTAAATTCTAATATTTACTACAAATAACCTTTACTTTTTGGTTTTGCAATTACTTACTTGGTTTTAGAATATTGTAAAAATTGTCAGCTAGATCATATTGAGAAAATTGCAGAAGAATACATAACTACAATAGTGGATGTCCTGTTACTTACAAATTTTAGTAACATACAGGTTAGAATAGAATATTCATATCTTTATTCTGTTAAAATAATAGTTGTGATTGGCATAATAAAAATTGCATGTATTTTACATGTATATTAAAATGAAAAATGGTAGAATATAAAGGATTGTCAAGGTACAAGGAAATAGGGAGAGACCATATTTACTGCCGCAGTCAAGTTACCCTATGAAAGTGTTTGCATAGGAATTTCTGTATCAACAATCTCTACATGATCTAGTGTGGCAACTGTATTAGTATTAGCGGCTACAGCTACTACTCAAACATTTTCTCCAAAGATTTGGTATTAGAGATTGTATATTCACCATCCCATATCTCAATACCAAAGAAACGGTTGTCTGTTAGTTTATTGTGATCAATTAAAAAACATCCACTTCCTTCGAATCCATCAATGCCAATGTCATTATTTGTTACATAATTGTTGGAGATTACTCAGCCTTCGCATGCAGAAATAGCCACTATTCCAACATATCGTAATTGACTGATAAATTTAGGATTTCATTCCAGGATTGTTTATACCTTATTTTATATTCAGGAAAAAAAAAACAAAAATAATTAAATAAATTCTTATATTTTATAATAAAATAGTAATTTTATAATAAAATAGTAATTTTATAATAAAATAGTAATTTTATAATAAAATAGTAAAAATTATAGAATAATTATATAACTATATATTAAATTAAGGTAATTGCTGTTCTTCTTTCTTTGTTTATACCTTTAATATTTTCAAATAGAAATTCATTTTCTTTTGATATATATTTAACTTTTTATTAGATTTTTTGTTAACTATAAAAAAATGATAGATACAACAAATTGTACTGTAATTGACCTTCTGCAATTTTTAATTTTCAGAAAACTTTATGTTTTACAGTTCAAGGAAATAACACAGAAGGTACTAGAGCAATATCAACTTGATTTAGGAGTATTTACTTCATATTGAAAGGGTCTGGAGACAAAGGAAAATCCAAACATATGAGACATCAAACACATAGCAAAACTATTCAACAATTATATAGGCATGGTCAACCTATTGATTGAAAATAGTCCAGGTGAAGATGATGAAGATGAAGAATAATGGACTTATAACATGTCAAACTCGTTACTAAATATGTTGAAACTTCAATAAAGTTGGGTATAAACAGAGTCATAGTTTGAATTTGACTAAAATAGGTTTGAAACTAATTAAAAAATATATGTACATTGTGTAGGAAGCGTTTTTTTATGAATATGTTTATCTTTTAAAAATAATAAAAATCTTTATGAAAAGTTGATAAAAATATAGACAATAGCTACTATCACTATCTTTTTACAAATGTTAATACGTTTCTCACTATTACCGTGCGAAAAAACTGGTTTGAATCTGACTAAAATAGGTTTGAAACAATTCAAGTTGGGTATAAACAAAATAAAAAAACAATTATCTTCTCTAGGGATAGAGACTCTAACCAAGAAATCAATGCCGGAGGCGGGATTCGAGCCCGCGACCTTTCGATTATGAGTCGAACGCTCTAACCAAGCTGAGCCACTCCGGCAAGCTCAGCAGCGTTACTTTCCTCTTATTTTAATTGTGATATATATTCTATTATTATTATCCTATCAAAAGCCATTCTCTGTATTTTAAGTAGGTGCTGTCAGCTTAAATTAATTTTATCTCTCCTTTGATAACTAGAGATCTATTCTAATTTCAATACTAGAAATATACAAATAACTTTATCCAATTATATACTAGATCACAATTATTCTTTTTCTTCTTTGCATACATGGAACGAGTAAAAATCATCAAAACTCTCGGTTCTATCTGAAATATTGCATCATCCATTCTATTACATTTTTCTGTAAAGGAGAAAGCAGTCTGCGCTTTAGATATAGAAAAGTACAAGCTTGTATCTCCTCCTATTTTTGTTGGCTAACAACAGGTGGCAAAAAATATCTATTCATCATCAGAGGTAATATTATGATAGCCATTTCACATATGGGTCAGTCAGTCTCGGTCCCATACAGGGATTTGTTAACTTTGAACCTAATCAATATATATATATTATATTAATGGAACAGACTAGAACTTTTTCATATTGTCTGAACCTTGCAATAAAAAAATTATAAATTAAACAAAATTCTATTTAGGAAATTTTTTAGAAAAATAACAATTTTTTTTAAAAATTTTATATAATTAAGGTGATTCAATCCATTTGAATTTTCTTTGTAATGTAGTTGTATATATCTTTTTCCAATCTCATTCTATATAGTCTAAACAATCTTTCATAACTCTAGGTTCAATATAATTTCTTAATGACGTCCCCAAATTATAATCACGTGTTTCTTTTTGTAATTTTAATTGGTATTGAATTTTTTCCATTCGAGAATCTAATTTTTCCTTCTGTTTTTCTGTTTTCCATTTTTTAGAAAGTATATCACTTCTTATTTTCTCTATAAACTCTTCTTTTTTGTTTATTGATTCTGCAAATCGTTCTAATGCTTTTTTGCTTGCAGGATTATTTGGATCGATACCTTTCTTATGATTACAGGCAACAGCTGCTTTTAAATTTGCGATTTTTGCAACATAAATTTTTTTAGATTCTGATACTCGTCTATTTACATCAAAAGGAGGATTTTTTAATGCTTCTTTTACTATCTTTGTTGCAAGGTAAGTTCTAAATACTTTTGCAGTTAACCCCGGAACATTTGCCGGATCTATTTTTCTTAAAAATGCATTAACTTTTGAAGAATTTATATTATCAAAAATTTCACTATCGTTTCTTTTGTTTTTCATAAATAATTTAAGGTTGTCATATAATGCTTTTGTATCTGGAGAATTAATTTCTATTGTTTTTTGCCATGGCACACTGTCTTTTCCAAGAAAATTGAATTCTATATATTTTTTTCCATCTTTTTCCGGAAATTTAATATGCTCAACTCTGAGGGTAGAAGCTCCAACGGTGTCAGCTTCATCTTTGTCTTTTTCATCTCCAACTCTCATTGCTAATTTAAGTATTAGATAGCAAACGGTGGCTATTTTTCGTTGATTCAAGTCTTTTGCATTAATCATTTTGTTAATTATTTCCTTTTGAACCTTGGGTGCAAATTTCTCCAATCTCAGAGCTTTGTCATATTTTTCTTTATCAGTATTTTGTCTTAAAAATGCTGAATCATGTAACCATACATATTTTCTTTTTTCAGTTAATTTTTCTGTCCAGGTGGCGAGCCATGTCGATGAATGGTCATGTACAATACTTTTCCATGCTCCTTCAGGAACAGGAGCATCTTCGCCTAAATTCAAAATTACATCTTGTGGTGTTACTCGAGGTTTCCATCTTCCTCTAAGTGGATGGAGTCCTCTTCCCATAAATAAACCTGGAGGTTCAACTAGCCAGTTCGCAACTTCCACTTCCACTCCGTCTACTCGTGCCTTTCCATAGAAATTCTTTAGTTTCTCTCTCTCTTGTTTTTTTGTCTCTAGCCACTTCTTTTTTTCTTCTTTGCTTAGGTTTCGGAGTCTCTCTTTTTCTATTATTTTTTGTTGATTTTCATTATCAACAAATTTAAAAGCATCTGAAAAATCAATTTCATTTAGGTTATTTATATTTTGAAATTTTTGTGGCAATATTTTTTTTAGATCGTTTAAGAAATTATTTTGGAAAAGAGTATCTTGAATATAATGCGTATTTTTCTTTTTTGCCCATGCATATATTATTTCTTCTTGCTCACTATTAAG
>JAATVJ010000055.1 GCA_014523515.1 Nitrososphaerales archaeon TH1177
AATATGTATAATGCAATTATTTGAAAGAAAAGGAATTTTGATAGGCGAAGATGAAAGTATACTGGATTTACTAAAAGATTAAAAAATTCATACTAGCAATTTAGTTTATTTATTTATTTATTACTATTTTTATCTTTTTCTCCTCCTCCTCCTTCTTCGTCTTCCTCTCCTTTTTCTTCTTTATTCTTTGAAAATACCTTATCCGGTACCTTCCAACCCAGTTTAATCATATATGGAGAGATAAATGTAGTAATTATAGTCATTGCACCTATCATTGGCAAAAGAAATGCACTTGTAAGACCTGTATCAACTCCACCTTTTGCAACTACAAGTGCTAATTCTCCACCTGAAGAAGATAGTCCAAATGCTGCTTTCATCGAAGTTACTGAACTAAATCTTTGAGATTTCGCTGAGAGAAATACTGTAAGAAATTTAGCAGCGATTGATACTATTACCAAGATAACAGCAGGAATAATAAATATTACTAGCAATTTCATATCCATCAGTGCACCAACAGATACAAAAAATAATGCTCCAAACATATCTCTAATTGGAGTTGCTAAAATTCTCGTAACTGCATGAACTTTTGATTCTGCTATCAGAACACCTGCAAAAAAAGCACCTGTTGCTACAGATATTCCTATTTGATAAGAGAGGAAAGATAATCCAAATGCAAGTCCCAAAACTACTAGTAATAGTACTTCATGTTGATGGAATTTACCTATAAAATTAATTATTTTTGGTATTGTTTTTGATCCTAATAATAAGACACCAAAAATAAATGCCAAGGTTATACTAATAGATATTAAAATATCAATAATAGAGAGTTCACCCGATGATGTACTAACAGATTGCAATACTGCTAGCATAGATATAATTATAATATCTTCCATTATTGCTACCCCTAAAACTATATAGGATGATTCTTCTTTGATTATATCAAGTTCTTCTAATACTTTCATAATAATAACAGTACTTGTAACGGAAATTGCAAGGGCAACAAATGCAGAATCAAAAAGTGAGAAATGTAGAATAAAGAAACTTACAGAAAAACCTATTGAAAATGTTCCTAATGCTTCTGATAATGCTATTGTTAATGCTTTCTTTCCTATTTTGCGAAGTTTTTCTATAGGGAATTCCATACCAACAATAAACAACAAAAGAATGATGCCCATTTCAGCAAACAAATTCAAGACATCTAGATTTAATACTAAACTGAATGGTGGAGTATGTGGACCTATGATTATTCCTGCAATTATATAACCAATAACTAATGGTTGTTTTAATTTATATGAGATAAATGCCATTGCAGACGCAATAATCATTAGAACCGAAAAATCTTGGATAATCTGTCCTATTGCAATCTCCGTTACCATTATTATAATTATTTACAAAATAACGAGTATAATAACCAAAGGAAATTTAAGAATAATTAAAATAAATATAATGTAAATGCTATTCAAATAATAGTAACTAAAATCTATGTTAATGATCTTCTATTTGAATGACATAACTATGAAATTATATGATTATTAATTCTTTGTATACATAATAGTTGAATCATAGGAATACTAACAACAAGAAAGTTATTACTGAACATAAAATTATAGCAGTAAATTTCTATCATAAAATATGAGAAAATAATCAACTCTGTTACCAGGTATTTCTTTGTCATTAGCAATTCTCATTATTAATACTACTATTGGAACTAAAATAATACCATTAATGATTGCAGCATATATTAAAATCTGGATTGGATTTACTAGTTAATGGAGTTAATAATTAAGTGTCAACACAAGATAATGATTTAGTAATTACATAAATCTTTTTCTTTAAACTATATTTGTCTTTTTTATTTGATTTAGTTTGTGATGATAATGATGATGATGCCTGTAAAGTCATTTCTTATCAGTATAAAATAATAATTCTCATTGATACTGATAAAATTATAAGGTAAAAATTTTATCATCTATCTCTACTAAAAGATAGTAAAAAATTGTAATTGCAAATATTTATAATCTATAAAATATAATAAATATAGTTTAATAATCCTTTATTGATGAGATTTATTTTTAAATTAAAATAATTCTTATCCCTTATCTTTGGTTTTTATAATGTTATGGATGCATATAATTGTCTAAATTAATTGTAGATAAAATATTATATAAGTTAAGTCTCTAATCTTTACCAACATTGTGCTATCCATTTAGCATAAATATAGAAATAGATTTAGCTTTGTTATACATCTTTCACATGTGCCAAATAATCCTGTCAGACTAGAATTATCTACTGTACAGAAAAAGGAATTATTTTCATTCATGAAGAGTACTCGTGACAAAGAGGAATACAGAGAAGAGCATCTGCCATAAAACAAAAGATGAAGAAGGAGTACCTTACCGAACTATAGCCAAAAATCTTGGTGTCAATTACCGTAATGTGTATGACTGGATTAACAATTACAGAAAATATGATGGTCTGGATGGAATAAGAAACAAGAGAAAGAATGGAGGTAGAAAACCAGTAATATCTACTGACAAGAACAAAGAGATGGTAAAAGACATAGTATTGAACAAATCTCCCAAGACATTTGGCTATCTCAAAAATACATGGAGTATCAGGCTATTGGCTACATATCTTTCTTCACTACTGGAAATGAATGTCAGTCCCATGCAGACATGGAGAATAATTCAAGATTTAGGCATAGTATACAAACAACCAAAACTTGAACTGGAAAAAGGTGATGATTATGAGGAAAAGAAAGGAAAGATAGAAGGGTACAAGAAGATATCGTCAGCTCTTTTAAAAAAAGATTCTACTAGGATTTGAAGATGAA
>JAATVJ010000408.1 GCA_014523515.1 Nitrososphaerales archaeon TH1177
CTCTTTCTAGCCATATTTATCAATATAAAACAACTTAATGAAAATAGTACTGAAAAAACCAAAAATATTTCCACATGTAATGATATAGGAAGATAAAATTCGGCGTAGGCAGCGAATTTAAAAATCGTTGAATCAAGGTTAAACCGATTCTTGAATGTGAGATATCATCGAATCAAGCTGTGTTTGTACCATTATGGATTGCTTGGTGTGATAGTGGCAATGATGCAGACTATAATATAGACAAACCAGAAAAAACATGGGCTGAGTGTGCCAGAGAAAGATATAATACTGGACACATATAATCTGAAGCTAGGCTCGATGGGAATGTTGTGGCTAAAATGGATGTATATTCATTACCAGACAAATCAAAAAATAAAATCGTCAGTCTAGATAATGTTACTGAAGTTTATGGAAATACAACAGACTTCAGTCTAACGTTGCCAGAGGTTAATCATAAACAACTGAAAGCAGGTACTTATATCGCTGGAGCTCAAGGATGGTTTATTTTTCTGAAACCATTGTCAACAGGAAAACATGAACTATTTTATTCTAACACAGTTCAACCGATTGGAGGCATAACTGGAACAGTTAACGAAGCAGAAATTAAGTATATCCTAAATGTAAAATAAAAATTCAGATCAATATTAGCCTCAATTAAGAATCAGATTGATAAAGATAAAATTTGAAAGATTAACTCCTTTTTTTTCATTCTAAATTTATAGGTTTTGTATTAGAGAAAATATTTATAAGATATTGATTAATGACTAATTATATAGAGATTTTTTTAATCTTATTTTAAGAAAAAAATTATCAATTAATTACAAATAATAAAAAAAGAATATCATTAAATGGAAACTAAAATCTAAAACTATGTTATTTGTTATTACTAGATAAATTAGATTATAGATTAGATTATATTTTATAAGAATACATAAATACGTAATTTTTCAACAAGAAAAATATTTAAACTATAGAATCATTCATTTTTATCTTGTATTTCATCTATATTATATAGGAAGTAGATAATAAAAATGGTATTTAAAATAATTCTTGTTCCACACGACGGTTCTGCTATGAGTGATAAGGCTTTGGACAAAGCAGCGGAAATTGCTAAATTGGCTAAAGGATCACAAATAATAATTATACATGTTATTCCAGAAATACCAACACCAATTTTTTCAAGAGTAATTAGATCTCCTGAAACAGGTGAGGTAATTACTTTTTCGGAATACATGATATCTATATATCAAGAAATGGAATCCGAAATGAGAGAAAAACTAGAATACAAAAAAAAGAAATACAGTTTAGATGGCATGTCAATAGAGATCTTCATAACCATTGGAAATCCATCTGATAAGATATTAGAATATGCAACTGATAAAAAAGCCGATCTTATTGTAATTGGTAGTATTGGTGTAACCGGAGTTTCAAAATTTTTTAAAGGCTTAGGCAGTGTTTCTAGAAATGTATCTGAAAAAGTTTCATGTCCTGTTTTGATTGTTAGATAATATACCAACTCTACCAATTTTTTAATATATTATTATTATTATGAAATTTTTCTGAATATTGATCATCTGTTATAAATACGATATAATAGTATAAATTAATTAAATATTTTAAAAGTATTGGCATTGAATTTCAAAGACAAGTGGATATTAATTTTATCTGATGCTTTGACATATTAATTAACTCTTGTTGTTGTTAAGTTCAGGTTGTCTATGATCAGATTATTTATTTATTAATTTAAGAATTTGCATAATACGGTCACATATAATTCAAAGATAAATCTAACCTAATTCAGGTCAATAAATTATCTATTTAATTTACAATTATATTTAATATAAGTCTATTAAAATACTTGATCTAATTTTAATCTAGATTTATATTTCTTATTCCTTGGTCTGGTCCTTAATCTATAACCACAACAAGGACACCAAAAACCTTCCCATGTGATAAAAACTTGACAAACTTGACAACGCTTTTGTCCAGCCAGGTAACGACCAATATTAGATGGTTTTATTGCCTTGTGACGCAAGCATATTCCTTTGCATACCATTTTAAGCAGTCCTAGTTTTTATTAATCTAGAATCAGTTATGTTTAAACTTAAATAAAATAGGTTAAGATTGAATTTACCTTAATTTTTATTAAAGAAAATAAGATTCAATCTCATTTAGTCTATCTAAGGACCCATCACATTTAAGGAGATCTGAAAATTCCATTCCAGTTCTTATCTTTTGTAAAAATAAAATAACCTCTTCATTATTTACACCATGTTTAATATCGTATTTTATTCTCATTTGAACTTTGTGTATTCCACCATATCGTTTATACATTCTTCGTTCAAATTTGGTAGCCTCAGGTGAAAGCCCTTTTACATGTTTTATTATTGTTTTTTCCATGTTTTTTACATGCCATTCTCTCATAGGAAAACTATTTTGCATCAAAAAAATCAATGTACAATACAATAAAGCGGTATATAATATAACCTATCAATCAACATTCATTTTTGCTATATATTATATAATTTCAATTAATAATATCCATTTTTAACCGAAAATAGTGCTATTTTATTATAATAAATGCTTATTAACCTATATTTAAACTAATAAAATAATATAAATTAAGATTTTTACTATTAGAAATAAAAGATTATTTTGTAATACAACGAAAAAAAGGAGCATTTTAGGTTATTTGATATAAATCAAACTTTCAATCAAAATTATATAAAGAAAAATTTAAAAAAATATATAAAATAACATTTTTAGATAAACAATTTTTAATCTAATAAAGATTAGATTACAAAAAATAATGCATGATTTTGAGCGCTTATGCATTGAAGTTCTACATGACCTGTAACCAATAACTTGATAATATCAAAATAAATCATTCTAGAAGTGATATTTTAAAAGATTTTTTGATTAATATAAGTATTTAAAAGTCCAAATAGACTTGTAAACTAAAAAAAGATTTAAAAAATTAAATTAATATATAAATATTACTGTTCTTTGATAGCTGATTTTACTTTATCTGCAAGATCTTGAGGTATTTCTTTAAATCC
>JAATVJ010000056.1 GCA_014523515.1 Nitrososphaerales archaeon TH1177
ATCGAAAACGCCTATTCAATATTTTTGGATTATCTTTCAACGTATGATATTTTTAAATTACGACGTATCGGAGTCAAAGTTTCTGAAATAAAAAGAAACGAAGGTCGTCAGAATACATTGTTTAATTATATCGAAAGTAGTTGATAATAAATATATGTATATATCTATATTCACATCAACAAATTATATATTAAAGAAAAAAAATTATTACTTTTCTCCTTCTCCTTCTCTTTCTTCTTCTAATTCATTAACTTATTTTTGTAAATTATAGCTTCTGTAAACCAGGCCGGAAACATCTCATTTGCATTTCTTAATAAATAATTTATGTTACTATCTAAAATATATGTTGATGCATGATCATCTTTGCTCCTTATACTTCTTCCATATGTTTGAGTTAATCTAACTACTGTATTCCATAAATACCAATTCATATCTTTTTTTCTTAATGCAGCAACTTTTTTATCACTTAAATCAGGATATGGAATTTTTATTATGATTTGAAACCTTGACAAATCATCTTTTAAATCTAAGCCTTGATAAAAAGAGGGAGATATGAGGACAGTAGGCTTTGGGTTCTTGGCGTGTCTTTGTAATATTTCTATTCTATCAGTATTCGGATTAGATTCTATTAGACGTCCTAGGTTTTCTTTATTTAGGTTATTTTTAATAAATTCTAATTGAAAGTACGAGGTAGTATGGATTATTCCTTTCTCATTTTTATGTATGCTCATTATATTGTTAACTGTCTTGGCAATAGTTGGAAGATTATCCATCATGTTCTTACTGTTTAACCATGCAATATTCATTAAATGGATGGGTCTATTTTCTTTTGGAAAATCCGATTCCTTAATACGAATAAATTTAATCTCATCTTTTGATAAACCAGAAATCTTACAGAGGTATTCTTTATTTAAAATGGTGGCACTCATAAAAAGTCCATAGTTACTTAAATCGAGAATTTCTTTAAAGTAATTTGAAATATCCAAAGGAGTAAGTGTTATCTTTCTAATTGAATCTCTTGATTTGCGATCGATATTTGTTACCAACCAATTATTTTTATTAGATTTCATATCATTAAGGACAAAGTGAAGATTCTTTTCCTTATTGATACAGTCTATCAAGTTCTTTTCCGTGTATGGTTCTTTGAAATTATTAGTTTCTATAGCCAACTCAATATCCCTTATAAAATCTAAAAGATTATCTCTATATTCTTCACAAAAATCAATCCATGTTTCTATTTCTTCTTCCTTTCTAGTAGGTAATTTAAGCTTTGGAAATAGTCTTGTAATATTATCATTATTAATAATGAAACTTTTAAAATCAGAAATTTCAGATTCAATATTATGTACTTCATCAAATACTAATAATTCTCTTTTCGTAATAACATTAGAAAAATACAAATCAGAGAGAAAATATTTGTAATTATAAATAGCATGAGAAGATTTTGTTGAAATCCATTTTTGGTGAAAATATTTACATGGTTCCCATTCTAAATTGTCAAATCGTAGTTGTTTTTCATATTTTTTAATATATCTCATTTTTTCAAATTGTCCGATGTTAACATTCTCAAATTTTGTTCCTGAACCATTCACCTTATAATCGGAAAGTCTAGTTTTATATACGCAATCAAATTCTTCTTCTTTTTGGCATGGACCATATTCACATGTTTCATGTATTCCTTCAATTTCTTTTAATATACAAATGAAATTTCTTTTTCCTTTAGCTTCTTTAATGAAAGGAAAATCTTTAGAATATTGGTTTTGAAGATCTTTGGTCGAAGTACATATATGGGAGCTTCCTAGATAACTAGCCAAAGTTATAGCAATAGGACTTTTACCAAAGCCTGTAGGTGCCTCAAGAAAAATGTATTTTATATTGCTTTTAATACAATCTTCAATCTCTTTACATACTTTCGATTGATTCTTCCTAATATTTTTAAAGGGAAAATAATTTATTAAACTCATAATTTAACCAATAACTAGTATATAGATTATTGTCTCTTTATAATTTAATTTGCTTTAGTCTAAATATTTTGGTTATAGACGATTAATTCTTCTATATCTATTTTAAGTTGATGTTGTTGTTCTTCTTCCCCTTAAAACTCTTCTATTTCGTCTTTTGTTTACATAATGTCTATTAGGAATATTTCCTGTTATCCAGTCTTCACTTAAAGGTTTTCGTGCTCTTCGAGCAGATTGCGGTCCAATTCTTTTACCTAAAAAAAGCCGACCTTTTTTTGCTATTTTTCCCATTGTCTAATACTCATATTAAACAAAAAGATTAATTAATTTATTGTTTGTTTATTTGTTTGTTTATTTGTTTGTTTGATATTTATAAAGCCTAATTGGTAAGGAGAGAAATATATTTTTATTCTAAGAAAATTTCCCCATTATTCTTGAAGAGATTCACTTCGTTTTTAACTTTATCGTGTATAATGACTAGTGTTTCATAAAAATTATATTTTTTTTGCAATGCTTGCAAATAAAAATTCAATGTATATAGGTCATCAAAAATCTCTTTTGTATTTAAGTTTGTTAAATCCTCATTGTATAGGTTTATTTCAAATTTATGGTCATTAGTTTTGAGCACTTTTAATATTTTCATCTTTGTCAATTTTTTATATTAAGATTAAAATATCTTTTCAATTTAAAAGATCAAAACAAACATAACTTAAATAGATTTAAAATAATCCTTGTGAAGGATCTGGACATTAATGAAAGTACTTTTAAAAGATTTGATGCATTATTAAATGATTTAATGGAAAAAAGGAAAAAAAATATGGATTATGATGATTTACTAAATGAATTGATAGATAGTTATCAACAAAATAATTGGGATCAGTTTATGGTAGCAGGCGGGTAAATCGTTATTATTATTATTATTTTTTATTTTTTTAATTATTTTAAAAATTATTGTTCTATGACTATTTTTGTGTAAGTTGTACATACATCTATTAATGTTGTTAGGATAACTTTATAGTATATCATGACTATAATAAATAAATAAAAATTATTTATTTTTAAGCTAAAATTTTAAAATCATATGTATTTACACTATTTCTATAAATTATATATTAATCAATTAGCTTTGAAATAATAAATTGATCTATTACAGTATATTTATTATTATACTGACTAACCAAATTTCGCATATTCTAGATATATGAAAAATGCTGATTTTCAAGCATAATTAACCTATCTTATCAGGAAGAATCTGTAAACGAATTTTAGTTATTCAGTATATAAGTTGATGAATTTTATCTGAAGATTTTATTAAAAACGATCGGTCATTTCGATAAATAACAAAAATGTAAATCTAATATTTTTTTTGAATATGAACTTTAGATTGTATACATAATATTCTTTCTGAGATTCATTTTCAATAGTATGAATACAGCAGAGACTTAAACATAATTATCCGTGCATAATCAACAGTTAATATCAGTAGCAGCCTTCTGTCATAACTTCTCTCTTACATATATATGAAAGTAGAAAAGATATTGTGGATAGATTATATATATATGATTTATTGTTCTGAATTTTGTGCCGATCTTATTTTTTATTCCTTTTGATTTTTTATTGTTAACACCAACTCTTCAATTGTTTCCATCAAATTATCTATTGTAATTGGTTTTTGAATAAATTTAAATTCTAAAGTATTTTCGTGTCTATCATTATAATTACTTACTAATATCATTTTAATATTTTTATCAATATCTTTTATTTTTTTACCTAATTCATATCCATTCAGTCGGGGCATTCGGTAGTCAGAAATTACTAAATTGCACTTATTGTGATTGTTCTTAATAAATTCTAATGCAATTTCTGGATTAGTAAATCCCCAAACTTTATAGTCATTTTTTTCCAAAATTTCTTTAAACAAATTAACTAACTCGAGATTATTATCAACTATAACAATAGAACATTTGGTAGGAGTAAAAGAAAGATTATCATTAATTTTTTTCATAAAATCCATATGAATAAGTACTAGATAAACATGAATATTCACTAATAGGATCCTATAATGATTTATTTTCGGAAGTGATAAATTTAAAATTATTAGTCAAGTTATTCTAACATTGAATTAAAAAATATGGAAATATTTCGATCCATCTCTGAATTGATTTATTTATTTATTTATAAGAAAACCTTTTTTTCCTCAATTAGTATCTAACTGAACTACATCTCTATCCTTGTCTAATTTAACAAATTACATATAGAAGAAAATAAAAACGAATATTTTATATCTATTTCAAAAGTACAAAATATGTATTATCTCTCATACACATATATATTTTATACCTATATTACAGACATAATATATATTTTTTAATTAATCAATTTGCAATTACTAACTTGTAATTTCTATGCGTTTTGAATTATTTTCATTTAATTCTCTAATCTGAGTTAGCATACTGTTAATTGTTGTTGATGATATATGTATATATCATTAATTAAATGACTGCACCATTCATATACTTCTTGACTATTTCCATGATTTTGCTTATGGTTATTGGTTTCTTGACAATCTCTAAATTTAAGGCATTATTTACTATATCATCATATGCAGTTATCAATACCATTTTGATTTTTGGATTTATTTCTACTATTTGATTGGCCAATTCACAGCCAGTCATCTGCGTCATTTTATAATCTATCAGGATTAATCCGATTCGATCCGGAAATTCTTTGGTGTAATCAATTAAAAAAAAGGATTAGTAAAACCCATAACAAAATAACCATTCATTTGGATTACATCTGTAAATAATTTGACAATATCTTCTTCGTCATCAACTACTGCTATAAATTCTGCTAGAGTTAAATTCAACTATTGTATATTTTTTTTGTAAATTACAAAGTATTTATTTGTATGCAAAGATTTTTAGGCGATTGATACATTGCTTAATCTTTGATTTTTTTGTTCTGTTACACGCCGTCTATCACTTACGTCATTCCCTTGTGGTGTGGTGTGACCTTTTAATTGTTTTATTATCTATTATCTATTTGTTATGATAAATTGTAATGTTCCCTCAAATAGGAATATATTTAATAGTTAAAATTAATTTTTTTATTAAATTTTTTGTGCAAATAAGTACATGACAAAAATTGTACTTCAAACAGAGAGTTTTTATGGGGTCGGCCGGATTCGAACCGGCGAACTCCAGCGCCCAAGGCTGGCATCATACCAAGCTAGACAACGACCCCCCTTGTTCCTACTATTCATTTTTTTGGGTTTAATTTTAAGTTTAGGAAGATTATCAATCATTATGATACTACTAGTATTAATTATTCTTTAACTAGTAATAACTTCTGTAAACGTCTCTCTAGGTATGATTGTATGTTCAGATTGTGCAACCATCATATCCTTTCCTTCTACCAATATAGGATAAGCATGGATGTTCTTTTTCTTTTTAAGGTTATCTAATAAAATACGTGCATTTTTTTCGTCATACTTATCCATTAACCATCTCAAAGCAAATGGCAAAGATTTGAACCTATTCCAAATTTCATTTAAAAAATTATCCAATTCACGATTTTTTGTTGGCTTTCTGGATATTACTGCAAAAATATTTGCTATTTTACCTTCATGTACTATACCTATACCATTTTTTAACGTAACGAATGGTTCAATTGCATAGGCTTGATCCGCTTCTAAAAGAAAAGAACCTATCGAATTGATATTTGGAATAGATTTTCCGGCGTGAATTGTATAACGTTCTAAAGAGTGACCACTTAGATTTTTTATAGGAATAAAACCGCTTTTAATGATGGAATTTTCAATTGCTTTGCCTATATCACTTGATTTTGACTTGTTCTTTGCAATTTTCAATCCTTCATTTAAAGCATTTTCTGATGCTTTTACTAAAGAATGATAATCATTATTATAACAAATAGTGGCAGCAGTATCGGCAATATATCCATCAATATGTACTCCTATGTCAATTTTTAATACATCTCCATCTTTCACTGTCTTTTGATCATTAGGTTCTGCAGTATAATGAGCTGCAATTTCATTTAAACTCACATTAACAGGAAAAGCAGGAAATCCTCCCCTTATTTGTATCTCTTTTTCTGTTTCTTCACAGATTTCACCTAAAGTTTTGCCGATATAGTCTTTTTTTTTAGTCATTTCTCTAATAGAGCTTGCAATCTTACCAGCTTGTCGATAGCACTCTAGGGAATCCACAATAGTGTTTTGACCATAGAATATAAAATTGTTTAAATCCAATAATTTTTTGCAATATTTATTAAATTTGAAGTTGTTCTTTTTTTACATTTATAATTAAATTTAATATTGTCTTAATGAGTGAGACCACAAAGAGAGATATAAAAATTAAAATGAGTGATGAATACAAGATTTGTAAAAGGTGTAATCATCTACAAAGAAAATGAGTGATGAATACAAGATTTGTAAAAGGTGTAATCATCTACAAAGAAATCATCTAATATATGAGGGTGACAACAAATGTACCAAATGTGAATGCCACCAATTCATAGAGTAAAATTTAATCTAAATTTACAGCAGTTTTTAGTTTTATATATCAATAAATAGAGTGAGAGAGGAGAAAGAGAAAAAGAGAGAGTTAAAGACAAAGTCCATAAAAACAATAACAACAACTTTTAATTTCATCAGCTTTGTTCTAACTTGATCATAAAATCGAAATTGTTTTTATATTATTGTTATTTTATGTAATATCTGAAATGGGTATTGATAAAGAAGATCAAATCAATAAGAGAATTGTAATGGCTATTATTTCAATGCCAGATGGAAAAAAATATGAAATTCCTCTTGTTAGCAAAACATTCAGTTCCGGCAGACAAGGCTTTTATTCCCAAATTCCATCATTTGTTTACAACAATGAAGTTTATGGCGGACAGATACAGGTATGGAAAAAGGGAGATAGTGGTGTTAACAGCAACAGCAGCAAAACCAAATAAATAAAAAAGGTTCTAACTTTTTTTCTTTGTTGAATATATCGTTTTTTTATTAATGAATTAAATAAAAATAAATTTAACAAACAAAACTCTTGATTGTGTGAGCAACTCTCTATCTCTAAAGAACAACAATTTATTAAAGATTGTCTATGTAATTCTTGATGGAATAGGCGACCTTCCCCATAAATCAATCGATAACCTGACACCATTAGAAGCATCTAATACTCCAAATTTAGACTATTTAGCAAAAAATGGGATTATGGGTCAAGTCATTACTGTTGGTAAAGGAATAGCTCCTCAATCTGATATTGCAGTTTTCAACATGTTAGGATATAATTTTAAGAATGCTCCCTACGTCGGGAGAGGAGTAGTCGAATCAATTGGCTGTGGTATTGACTTTAAAGATGGCGATCTGGCGTTAAGAGGAAATTTTGCTACAGTTGATGAAAATCAGCAGATACTTGATAGACGAGCAGGACGATTTATTACAAATGAAGAAGCTCAATCTCTATGTAAAACATTGAATTCAGAGATTTCATTGAAAGACTCCGATGCATCTGTAGTTGTTATGCCTACAATTGCTCATAGAGTAACTATAAGATTTAGACACAATAAAATCAAATTATCTAATCAAATAACAAATACAGATCCTGCTTATGATAAAGTGAATGGAATGGGTATTGCAAAAACGGATATACCAGAAATGAAAGTATTAAAATCGGTTCCTCAAGATGATGATATCTCTTCTAAAATATCTTCTGATATAGTAAATGATTTTACAAATCAAGTCTATTTACTATCAGAGGATCATCCTGTAAATAAGGCTAGAAAAGAGAGGAAGCTTAATCCTATGAATTGTATTTTAGCTAGAGACGCTGGAAATGCAATTCCTAATTATGATCCTATACAAGAGAAATATAATATGAAAGTTGCTTGTATTGTAGATATGCCAGTAGAAATAGGTATCTCAAAAATCTTAGGAATGGAACCTATTGAAGCCGGAAGGATAAACGACTATATAACTAAAGCTAAAGTTACAGCTAAAGAAATAGAAAATTATAATCTTATTTATGTTCATATTAAGGGCCCTGATGAATTCGGCCATGATGGAGATGCTTTAGGAAAAAAAGAAAATATAGAAAAAATAGATAAAGATTTTTTTGGGACTCTTTTAAAGGAGTTAAAAGATTCAAATGTTGTAATAGTTGTTTCAGGTGATCATTCAACTCCATGTGTAAAAAAAAGTCATTCAGATGATCCAGTTCCATTACTTGTATCAGGAAAATCAATAAAGACCAATGATGATGATGATAATAATAATAATAACAATGACAACGATCACAACAATAACTACAACCCTCAAAGGTTCACAGAATCCTTTGCCAAGACAGGACTGATTGGAACTATAAACGGGTTTGAAGTTTTAACTCAAACAATAAACATTCTAAAGAGAACAAACAACTTGTTAAAATAATTTTTAAAACCTAATCTTTTAATAATCCTTCATAGTTAGAATTTGGATCCAATCAGGTTATCTTTACATAACTCGCAAACTTGTTCATCAATATTTGCCTCCATCTTATGATGAACATCACAAATAATGAATGAATATCTCATAAAGTTACATAATTCTACAAATTTAGCCATAGTTCTTGGAGTGTATATCCTATTTGCTACAAGATCTTGTGCAATATCCTCGACTTTATTCATAACTTCCAGAATGGAAGAAAGTTTGTTTATCAGTTCTGTATCGCCTCTTGTTCCTCTAATATAATTACTAATTGCAGCTTGGGTTACGCCAAGGACTTTGGCTACCACTTCTTCTTTCATTTTATATTCATTAATTAATTTTTTTGCTAAAATTGCGCGAATAGCAGGAATTAGTGACTTGGCCTCAATTTCTGAAGGTAATAACATCTAATTCTATTAGGAATAAAAATTATTTAAGTTTTCGTAGTGTATATGTAAAAAAATTTGATATTAGAATCTTTAAAAACCTGAAATGGTTAAATACAACTTTCATTTTTTTTACATTGTATGGGGAGAATTAAGTTATTGGCATCTTTTAACATATTGTCCAATAGGAGGAGAATAGTATTATCATGAGAACAAAATTTGGGTTTACGCAAGGTCTTAATGTAGCTAGAATGGGCTTGGATGAGAATCAGGTGATTACTGCTTGTCAAATGGCTGATAGATTAGACTTTGACTCTATATGGGCTATGGATCATAGTAATGTTCCTCAATGGAAAAATGCTGTTGTAAATGATGCTTGGTTAATGCTTGCAGCAATAGGTGTTCTTACAAAAAATGTGGAATTAGGTACATGTGTGACAGATGCTATTAGACGTCATCCATCGGCAATTGCTCTTGCAACAGTGACTCTTGACAGATTAACTAATGGTCGAGGTATGTTGGGAATAGGTGCAGGCGAAGCCCAAAATGTAGTTGATTTTGGAATAGAATTTAGTAAACCTGTTACTAAATTAAAGGAACAACTTGAAGTAATAGAGAGACTCTTTGAATCAGATCCAGATAATAGAGTGGATTATGAGGGAAATTATTATAAATTAATTAATGCATGTTTGCAGGCCAGAGCCATAAGACGACCGAGACCACCAGTCTATATCGCTGCAGGCGCGCCAAAAACCCTTGAATTATGTGCACGTTACGGTGATGGCTGGATTCCAATTGGATATACTCCAGAATTATTCAAAGCTCATGCTAATGTAATTAGAGAGCACGCTAAAAATTTTGGCAGAGATATTCCAAATTTTCAATATGCAAATGATGTGGATGTTTACTTTTCAGACGATGGAGAGGAAGCTTGGTACAAGATGAGAAATGCGGTAAAAGTTAGTCTTTATAAACCTGAATTATTAAAAGTTCATAATATTGAGCAGGATTCAG
>JAATVJ010000057.1 GCA_014523515.1 Nitrososphaerales archaeon TH1177
ATAATTTATATTTAAATGAATAAAATATTATTACTTTTACGTCACGGAAAATCTAGTTGGGATGATCCTAATCTTTCAGATTCCGAGAGACCACTTAACAATAGAGGAAAACAGAATGCATCTACAATGGGAAACTTTTTAAAAAAAGAAAATCTAGTACCTGATCTAATTATTAGTTCTACTGCAAAAAGAGCAAATAAAACTGCAACTATAATTGCTAAAAAATCTGGTTATGATAAAAAAATTCTTGAATCAAACGTATTGCATGGTGCTACTACAGATGATTATATAGGTGTAATTCGTAACATCAATAATGACCATGAAATGGTTCTATTAGTTGGACATAATCCTACTATAGAAGAAGTAGTGGAAAGAATTATAGGTGAAAGACATATTATGAGAACTTGTTCTTTAGCACATATAGACTTATCAATAGATTCTTGGAAAAAATTTGATTATGGCGTAAAATGCGAACTAATTGGTCTGATCGATGCCAGAGAGTTATAAACGCATATAAATAATAATCCTATAAAAATAGAAAGAAATATCATCCTTCAGTATTACTTTTTTTTGAATAATCTTGTATAATAATTGGTATTTTTCTTTATTTATAATCAATCAATCCATCAATTTTCATTAAAGTCCAGAAGGTCTTGACAATCTGAAAATCCTTTAGTTTGTTCCATTACTGTATTTGACTAGGTTCAAAGTCAACATAAAAAGAGAATTACCATAGTCTTGTGCAATTAGCAAGTATCATTATTGTTTGCAGGAGGATAATTTTGGGATAGGAGCCCTTAAATTAACAATATCTCAATTTATCAAAACTATCACTTTGCAGAAATCAATCTATTTAATTTATTTAATTTCAATCTATTTTTGTCGAATACAAATTTGCCATTAAATATACGAATTGTGAAATTAGCACCAAAAACAGAGAGCAAGGAAACCAAAATTGCAGTTAACCATTCATCAAAACTCAATCTATGTAGTTCAAAAATTTTGTTAAAAGGTTCTATGTTTACTGATATGAATATTATTCCTAAAGATAGTAAAATAGCTCCTATTAGATGCTTATTTATTCTACGATTATAGCCAATAAATCTATGGAGTAAAGATGAATAATTTAACACATGCAAGACCTGTGTAATTCCAATGGTAGCAAAAACTAATGTCTGTGCAACATACTTTTTATCTTCTAAATTCAATGCCCACAGAAATAATCCTATTGTACCTATCGTCATAAATAATGATTGGATAAATATAGAATACCATTCCTTTTTTGAAATTATAGGTTCATTTTTGGATGGGAGTCGGTGCATTAATTCCTCTCTTTTGTCCTTTTCTGCAGCTAGGGCCAATGCTGGGAATGTATCTGTTACCATATTCATTAGCAATAGTTGTAGAGGAAGTAGAGGAAATGGCAGAGATAATACAATAGCAAAGAGCATTATCATTATCTCGCTTAAATTACAAGATAGTAGAAACATAGTAAACTTCCTTATGTTAAATAAAATTAATCTACCCATTTCTATGGCATGAGTTATTGTCTTGAAATTATCATCTAAAAGTATTAATGCTGCTGATTCTTTTGCTACGTCAGTACCTTTCTCTCCCATTGCTACTCCAATATCTGCTTGTTTCAAAGCAGGAGAATCGTTTATTCCATCTCCTGTCATGGCCACTATATTTCCTTTACTTTGCAATGCTTCGACAATTTTTAATTTATATTCTGGAGTAGTTCTTGCAAAAACACTTATTTTTTGAACTTTTTCTGCTAATTCATCTATAGTCAACTTTTCTAATTCTTTGCCTGTTAACATCACAGATTCATCTTGTGCATTGTTTTCTTCATTCCATATTCCTAGTTCCTTTGCTATTGATTTTGCAGTAAGTGGATGATCTCCTGTTATCATTATAACTCTAATTTTAGATTTCTTAATGAATTCAATTGCATTTAAAACACCAGGCCTTACAGGATCGTATAACGCTACTATGCCTAAAACAACAGCATTCTTATTTATAATAAATTTGTATTTTTCATTTACAGTATTGATATTATTATTTTCAATTTCCAAAAAAGCTAATAATAAACTTCTATATCCTTCTGAAGTAATATTTTTGATTTTTTCGTTAAGTTGATTCTTTTTTTCTTCATCAAGAACGATTATTTCATTCTTTTCCATTATTTTTGTACATAATGGGAATACTTCTTCTGGGGCTCCCTTTATGCAAATTAATAATTTATTATTCTCTTTTCTCCTATGTACAGTTATCATCCTTCTAGTTTTTGAATCAAAAGGTTCCTCCCATAATCGAGGAAATTCATCCTCTAATGCTCTTTTTTTTAAACCAATCTTTTCTGATGCAACTATCAAAGCTCCTTCAGTTGTATCTCCAAGAATTTTCCAATTTGTCTTGTCAAAATGTAATTCGGCATTATTGCATAATATCATGGTTTGAAAAAGAAGTAATTGATTTTTATCCTCAAATTCTATCAAGTAATTATTTTTATTTTCCTTTTCAGTTATGTTTTTATTCTTATAGATTTTCCCGGAAGGATTAAAACCAGTTCCTGATATATGTAGAACCGTATTGTCACCTAAAATTATCTTTTTTACAGTAGGCTCATTTAGAGTCAAAGTGCCCGTTTTATCAACACATATTACAGTTATTGATCCTAAAGTCTCTGCACTAGCAAGTTTTCTAACTAATGCCTGATTTTTTGCCATTCTTTTTACACCCAAAGCTAATGTAATGGTTGCTATTGCTGGTAGACCTTCAGGAACCGCAGCAATGGCTAAAACTATACCGGTTAGGAATAACTCTCCAACTGGAAAATTTTGAACATAACCTATTACTATATAAAGTAGAGTAATTGAGAGAATAACTATTACCAATTTTTTTCCAAGTTGTTCAATTTTCTTCTCAAACGGTGTTTTTCCAGTGATTACATTCTCTAAAAGCGAGCCGATTTTTCCAATTTCAGTTTGTTTTCCAATATTTACAACAACAGCTTTGCCTCTTCCTCCTTGGGTCATAGTTCCCATATAGCAGATATTTTTCCTTTCTGCTAATTCTGTTTCTTTGGAAAAAATGGTACTTGAATCTTTTAAGACACCATGAGATTCTCCTGTAAGAGGAGATTCATCTACAACTAATCCAAAAGATTCTATTAATCTACAATCTGCCGGTATTCTGTCCCCTGCTTCAAATTCAATTATGTCCCCAGGAACTATTTCATGAGCGTTAATTTGGAATTCCTTTCCGTTTCTAAGAACTTTTGCCTTGGATGATCTCAATTTTTCTAATGACCTAACAACTCTTTCGGAACTATTTTCCATAATAAAACCAATTCCTGCCGTAATGAAAACTACTACTATTATAGATAAGGACTCTAATGTCCTTCCTAGAGAATATGAAAGAATTGTTGCAATCAATAAAATTACTATTGGCAAGTTTTTGAATTGATAAAAAAAGATACTAAATTTTGAACGCGGCTCAATTTCCGGTAAAATATTTTGACCATAAATTTTTCGTCTCTGTTTTATATCTTGATCAGAGAGGCCTATTGTTGGGTTACTATCTAATATTGAAATAACATCTATATCAGAAATAGTATGCCAAAAAATGGATGTCTCAATCTTTTTATTATGCAATGGCTATTTTATAACTTGACTTTATTATTCACAGTAGATAAAAAACATTTGGGTGATTAAGACCATTTAATAATTTAGCAGATATATCATCCTAAAAACAATCTATTACTAAATCTCTAAAATATACCTTATTATAAT
>JAATVJ010000409.1 GCA_014523515.1 Nitrososphaerales archaeon TH1177
ATCAAAAAAACAAATATCTTATCATATAATGGTTCCATAGCATCGTAAAAATACTCTGTATCTTTTCCTACATTTTTTAATCGCTTATCATGAGTAATAACTTTTGGAAATTTCACAGCAAACCTGAAATTATCTGGAGTTCTTTTATTCCAATTGTTAACCATGAATTTAGAAGGATTTCTATAAAAAGTAGAGTCTATTTCAACAATATCAAATATTTGTGAATAATATGAAAGCCAATATCTATTATCTAAATCTTTAGGATAGTAGAATACTCCTTTCCATCCTTCATAACTCCAACCAGAACATCCTAGATAATATTCCAATACAATATTTTATCTAAAATAAAGCAAAAACTTTTTTTAAAATTATATCTGTTTTTTATTCTATATTTTTTGTTCTTTCTTTCCACATTGTTTGATGATTCTTTTCCTCTTTTTCTTGAAGGCTCAAAAGCCTGTCTTGAACAAAATGTATTTCTTCAATTCTTCCTACAAAGTTATCGTTTGTTATAAAGTTGTATAATTCTGATTCTTTAGATTCTTTTTGTTCTTTGTTTTTTTTAGTATAGTTTGACATTTTGATAATGGCTTGTCTTATCTGTTTAACTACCTCAACTAATACTACTACGGATGGATGAACCAATACTATATTTTGAATTTGATAAGGTTTTTTTTGTTAAGTAGCCACATTATTCAAGTTAAAGTTTAAATTTGAATAATAAACATTTAACTACATGTCGTACTTGTATATACCAGATCCTTTTTTTAGATACTATAGCATCAATATTAACAAGAATCTAAGATAGGATTAATTATGAGTCACGATTATTCTGATTCTACTCTTAAGAAACTTTTTTCCTTATCTGGAAATATTTGTGCATTTAAATCATGTAATTCAAAAATTATTGATGAATTTGAATCAATGATTGGAGAAATTTGTCATATAGAAGGAGAAAAACCTAGGAGTGCTCGCTATAATTCTAACATGACTGATCATCAACGAAATAGTTTTGAGAACTTGATATTATTATGTCCTACTCATCACGCACAAATAGACAAGAATCAGGAACTCTATAGCATATCTTATTTAAAAGAAATGAAATCTCGTCATGAAAATAAATATAAAAATAATATTTATGAAATACCTCCTAAAATTTTAGATATTGTCAAAGTTTCAGTCAATACTGACGAATATTCTCTGGAACGGGCTCATAACTATTTAAATTTATCAAAAGCATTGAAAAATAGTGAAACTATAAAATTATGGTATGATAAATTTGAATATATATTTAAATGGTTAAAGATTTCTTCACCGATTAAAAACTATGAAAGATTAATGTTGAATGATATATTCGAGAGAATATTACAAATTAAGGCAAATAATAATAAGAAATTTGAAGATCTCCTTATTACTTTTTTAGATAAAATTCCTGAGGATGAACAAATGATTTATATTGAAAAAGTCAAATCAGAACTGGAAAGTATAGTTAATAGTGAATTTAAAAATAAGAATATTAGACGAATCTATAAATACTTAAACAAATCCAATGAAGAAACTTTAACTTATCTTATAGATCATGCCTGTTCGTTTGAAGAAAATGACTTTAATAACTTTATAACAGATAATTTGAATTTACAGCAAGTCGCTGAAAATAAACAACTTTTCTTATTCTTTGAATATAAAGTTTGGAAAATGCTAGATATAGCAGAAAAAAAGAAATCTAATAATCAGCAAATAAATAACCTTAAAAACTTGATAAATCTATTTATCACTATTAATTTATAGATATTATTTGTATAAAGTTTAGTAACTGTATTATTACATCATTTGTTTTCTTTCTAATTGTTGTGTATATTCTTTCACTTAAAACTAATATTTGATCTGATAAATGAGCTAATGCGTTTTCTTTTACCTTGTCATTTTCTCTCAATGACTAGTTAATTATTGTAAATCTTCGATAGTAAGTCCTGCTGCTTCTTAGTATGAATTGTATAAACCCGTGAATGTAAGTAATGGGTTCAAATCCCATCCCCTCCATGCTAATCATGGGATTATACATATACCTTTTTATAAATAAGAAAAGTAAACTATTATCATCATTAAAGTAATGGCTCAAAGTTTTGCTAATATTTCTAACGATGTTATTCTAGATTTAGAAAAAAAAAGATTGAATCTATATGTAAAGGAGCACCATCTTATTACAGTTCATTTTTTAAAAAATGTCTTTTAAAAATCTGCAAAATGTAAACATTCTTTATGAATTTCTAATACAGAACAGAATTATCAAAATGTTAAACTTAGCACAAAAATAAGTCATATTAAAGCAATATCCTTAATTTAATCAATACATTCATTAAAAAGACAAAAAAATAAAAAATTATATCAAAATTTTAATTTTAGAACAATATTTTATTTGAACAATATACCCCTTTTTTCTAATAGTTCACATTAAGAGCCTATCCCAAAAATAGATAGAAATATAGCTTGTTGGTTTCTTATTATCATATCTGATAATGCTTAAGAGTAAAAAGTCTGTTAAAACAATCATACGCATTCCAGATGATCTGTGGAATGAAATTAAAAATATTTTACCAGATGAGAAACCGGAGAACACCATAGGTCGTCCCATAGTTCCTTTCAGAAAAGTACTTGATGGCATCATGTTTGTCTTAAGGACTGGCTGCCAATGGAAAATGTTACCCAAAGAGTATGGTTCTGGTTCTACCTGTCATAGAAGATTTCAAGAATGGATACAATCTGGTATTTTTGATAGACTATGGACCAGATTGTTAAAAATATACGATCATAAAAAAGGAATTGAGTGGAACTGGCAGTCTCTTGACAGCATATCCGTAAAATCACCTTTAGGGGGGAGATGACAGGACATAATCCTACTGACAGGAGTAAATTAGGAAC
>JAATVJ010000410.1 GCA_014523515.1 Nitrososphaerales archaeon TH1177
ATTAAACCACCCGAGAGCTTGGAGGATGGTATATTACTTTCTTTAGAAAAAATTATTCTTTTTAATTGATATTCATCTATTGAGAAATATGGTCTATTCTTTTCTATGATTAAAGGCCAAACTATCATTTCCCATATTAATCGCCTGTATTCTGTTGAATGAGCATGTTTTCCTTTGGAGTTAGAATCTTTGTCATTATTGATCTTAGACATATTTCATATAATTTATCTATTTGATGTTGGTCTAGGTTTTATAATCTAATACTTTTGGATAGATAGGAATCATAATAAAAAAATAAAATCTACGTATAATTTGGAAACCAATATAATAGTTTTTATTTTATCTAAAAAGATATGAGTCCAATTTTTATTATATTCTTCGCAATACTTCCTGAAGATACAGTAGTAAATGAAACATATTTTTTTACTCTTTTATCTATTTTGATAGGATTAGTAATAATTGCAGTCTTTCTAAGAAAAAGAGCTTTAAAAGATACAAATGATAACTCAAGTGATTAAGCTAATAATAAAACAAATGATATTTACTATTTTATTTTCTATATTGATTCAAAGTTTTTGCAATCCATTCAACATCTTCTACTGTTTTTGCTAACCTAGAAATTTTTATACAATCTCTAATATCTTTAGATTTTAATCTTTTCCATACAACTTCAGAAATTTCATTAGCAATATCAGATGGAATATCATTTTTGAGGAGAATTCCATTTGATACTTCTATAAATTTACTACGATTATATGGTTTTAAATGAAAAATAATGAATCTAGAAAGAAGAGGTGATAATAATTTTTCTTTATTGTTACATGTTGCAAAGATCCAAGTTTTTAGTTGTGTGCTACGAGTCTTTTGTGACTTAGTTTCAGTTAAGATTCCAGTTTCCATGATACTTAGTAATGATGTCTGATCTTTATACGGCATATGTTCTATTTCATCTACAAGTAAATATCTAGGACGGTAATCAAATAAATAATCAAACATTCCTGCTTTGGTACTGTGACTACCTAAAGTAAAATATGATCTTTCCAATTTTAAAAATTCTAGCATAAATAATGTCTTTGCTGATGCGGGTGGACCGACCAACAATATATGTACAGGTTTATCAGAATTCAAGGACATTTTAAAAATTTTTTTTACATCTTCATATCCTATTATATTCTCAAAGAGATTTAAATTCTCATTACTTTTTTCTTTAATGCATTTATATGTTTCATCACTACTAACTTTTAAAATTTTATTATCGTTCATTCCTTTTAATGTATAATTTATTGCTTTATAGGTTTTTATTGGATCGAATGTCTAACAGTATGAATATAATAAATTAAATAATATTAAAATCAAGGAAGAGAGAAATATAGGTTACATTTAATATTATACATTGACGGATGTTTCAATCAATGAAGATGAAAAACATTTAGTTCTATTTGCATTAAATCATTTAGCTGAAATGTTTGAAGAAGGAAACATTAAAGAAGAGGACTTTAAAGAAATGGGACATTCATATATTAATCTATCATCAATATATGATCTAAAAGATAGATTAGAGGCAGAAATTATCTAATCTCGTGTTTCAATTCTATTTTTGGCTGATCTTTTCCTATGAGTTATTCTATTATTGTTATTGTTATTTCTTTGTAAATTATAATTCTTCCCATTCACATGAATAATTAGGACTATTCTCCCATAACTTTAAGAAAGATTTAAAATGTATATCAAAAATCTCTGGATTTTTTCTTTTGTACATCTGAAAGATTTTTCTATTTGTAGATTTTATTCCAAATAAAAATGGTTCTAATAAAATAATCCCATTACTCTGACTGTCTCTGTCTATTATAATCATATTATGAGGTAATATTGTTCTGTAAGTTCGTATTTCAAAATATGATAATTCTTTAGTAGATAAAGATACAATTTTCATATTACAAAGCTTAGAAAGACAAGAGGTAAGACTTTCATAGACATTAGGGAATGCAGTCAAATATTTTATATGATTTAATAAATCAGATTGAGGATCACAAATCAAAATCTTTAATTTTATATTATTTTTTAGTATGCTTTTAAAAACTTCAATATAATTAAAAGAAAAAATTTGGTCAAGGCTAACGCAAGCAATACAAATTTCTCTTTTGGAATTAACTATGATATCAAAGATTTTTACATTCTCCTTTGAGAAAATATCTATTGAATCATCTTTATTTTCTTTTTTTAATATATCTTTTAATTTTGATGTCATAAAAGGAGTTATTGATGAAGATATGCTCGTACTCTTTTGAATAAAATTTTCAATTGCCAATAATAAAAAAATACTGCAATGAAATAAAAATTTTTATTTTATTGAAAGGCAATATTATCCATCTTATATTTATATAAAAACAATATTATTGGAATCAATCAATCAATGTATTAAAGCAGATAAATTTATAGTTAAATTGTGTATTCTTTTTTTAAGTAAAAGTCAGAGAAAATTAGCTAACACTTTTTTTAATATCAACCAATATATATGAAAATTGTCTACTATTCCATCCAAATTAAAATTTCGCCTCAACTATAAACCAATAAACTATGACGTTAAAACGGGTATGTTTGAAGTAAATTCAGAAAAGTATTCACGTTATGAAGAAGCACGAGCAAATCACTGGAGATGTGACAAATGTGGAAATAGGTTTTCTACTTTTAAAAAATTAAGAAAACATAAAAAAGAAATACATGCCTATTAAAATCAGAAAATTATGTTAAATAATTGTTTTTGCAATAGAATTTGTTTCAATAATTTCAAATTTTTTTATTTTTTTTCTTACTGTATTAATATAAAATAATTTAATTCATCTAGTTTTCCCTTTATTTTTATAAAAAATTACATCAATACTTTTATTGTGGTCCATTTACTGAATAAACATGGAAGGATATTGTGTTAAATGTAAATCTAAACGAGAAATGAAGGACGAAAAAAAAGTGACAATGAAAAATGGAAGGCCGGCTACTCAGGGAACATGCAGCGTATGTGGAACCAAAATGTTCAAGATAGGAAAATAATCTTCTTTAAGAATAGAACACTTTATTTAAGATGTAATGTTATATTTTGTTTTATTATATGACATTCTTTAATCTTCTTTTTTTTATTATTGATTGATTATGAAATAAATTCTGAACATATTTTAGGTTAATCTAGTAGAAAGTTCTACGAGAAATATTATTAATTTAAATATAGTGTAATTTTGATTCTATACTATGAATTTTCTTATTCTGCCTTTTTTTCTAATCCTTGTAATAGGATCATTGAGCATAATTTTTATCTATAATTTACAATCAATTAATCCTCAATCTGATACAAATTCTTCTAGTCTTGCTAATATTACTGTAAAAATAACCTCTCCATCTGAGGAAAAAAAAATACCTACGGGGAAATTGACTATTTCTGGTATTTCTAGCGATAATCAAGAGAAAAATTGTATTGTATTTGCAGATTGGAATGATCTAAAACCTTTTCAACCAGTAAGAGCAGCTGGTCCAGGAGGAGTTGATGATTTTTCAGAATGGATTTTTACATATGATTCAAATTATCATGAAATTATTGAAGGAAATAATGAGTTAACATCTAAAATAACGTGTCTAGATGGAAATAAGCCATTAACAAAATGGAATTCTATTAATGTTACTGGGTATACCTTAGGCTCTACATCCTTATCTATTAGTAGCGAAAATACAACATCTGTAGATAACCAAAAAGTTCCTTTACAAACTGTAATGCCTGGTTCAAATCCAAAGACGAATGCTGCTAATACAGTTATGGATCAAAATACCACATCATTACAGTTATCTAACCCAAATGCTACTACTATTGAAAATAATACCACATCATTACAGTTATCTAACCCAAATGCTACTACTATTGAAAATAATACCACATCATTACAGTTATTTAATATATCTGATTCTGAAATTCAGATGGTTGTTCCGAATGAATCAATAAATGATAAACAAATTAATAATACTAATAATGGTTCTATTTCTGAAAAAGAAAAATCTGCTAATAAAAATTTTACAACTAATGAATTTTCTCAATCTACCGCTCAAAAGCCCCGGATAGACTTGGATGAACAACCACCAACAGTATTGGATGAAGAACAGCAACAACAGCTACAACAACAACCACCAACAGTATTGGATGAAGAACAGCAACAACAGCTACAACAACAACCACCAACAGTATTGGATGAAGAACAGCAACAACAACAACCACCAACAGTATTGGATGAAGAACAGCAACAACAGCTACAACCAAATCTCAATAACCAATCAGAAGCATTTGATGCACAACCACCACAATCTGAAAATTCACCGACAAAGGGAATATTTCCACCATTTCAAGGACCGTCAATTTTACCTTAATTTTTTAATTTTATTGAAAAATCAAAGATTATAATGATGACCATTGATCAGAAACATAATGATTATATTACTTTGACCCTAAAAGGATTTTTTGGTGTAATTCTTCCGTTTACCAATAAAATAAGGATTCCATATTCTGCAATTAATCAAGTTTTAACTGATACCGTTAAAATAGATAAAACTAGAACAATAAAATTTATTGGCGTATCGATGGGAAATAGAAATATTGGAATATTTTATGTTGTGGGAAAAGGGAAAGTTTTTTATGCTTTTTATCGCAAAAATAGATGTATTACTTTAAAATTAAAGAATAATTTCAAATATAAAGAAGTTATTGTAGAAGTTGAAGATAAAGAAAGAGTTGCACAAGATATTACAAGACATCTTCAAAAAAATAACTTAATCTAAATTAATTAAATTATTTCATTCTTTTGCTAATTTTTCTATAATC
>JAATVJ010000058.1 GCA_014523515.1 Nitrososphaerales archaeon TH1177
ATACAGCAGCTAACACATATCCCCATTCAACAGAAGAGACCTTACCAGAGTAAGATAGGTCATGCGTAACAAGGGGTTTGCTAGTCGGCTAAGAGAATAGATAACAGGAAAAGACTTTTACATGTATTCAACAGAGCATTTATTAACATTTTTAGTAACAGGTAAAGACTCTCATTTAGCGAATCATCAAATAAAGCTAGCAGTTAATGCTACTTTTCTGAAAAGAGAATATACAAAATCTTTACTACTTTTTCAAAATTCAACACTTGTTCTAGGAAAAGGTAATACAATGAGTCCAAATAACAACTGTTATTATTACGAATTTCAAAACATAACGTTGGAGAATGGTTATGAATCAAAACGTTTTGAAGTCTTAAAAATTGAAGATAAAGCAGAACTTGACATCGAACCTGTTTGCAATCTTTTTCTGCATTTCTTTACAAAGTTCAAAGCCATTCATATGAGATATTGCTATACCAAATAAGACTAAATCGTATAATTGAGGTTTGAAGAAGCTAATGCTTCTAAAGAAGTTGAAAATGTATCTACTATAAAACTATGGCCTTCCAATCCAAGTTTAACCGGTATTAAAAGACCTAACTCTTCATTTACTAACATAATTCTTCTGTAAGGATGTTTTGTAGTTGATGTTAAATTGTTTTCTTTACGCAATCTTATTCAAAGACTAGAACATTGAGTTAAAATTTAGCATTTTCTTTCTAGATAAATAACACATAACCGATAAAATTATATTATTCCCTTTTTTAGAACAAAATATGACGAGGCAATATTACAAACCATCATCTAAAAGAATTAATTATTTGAAATTTTTGTATTTTAGTACAATTATTGTGGCTTTATCATCTTTTTATATATTTGCTTCTATTATTACTCTAGCTGATGCTCAAAATGCTAGTAATTCAACAGAAATAGGTATATTATTTGAGACAGCCGATACTTTGTACAACCAAAAAAAATATGATGAAGCAATCAAGTACTATGAAAAAATCCTGGCGATAAATGCAACAGAGATTGATGCTCTCAATCACAAAGGTCTTGTTCTATGGGAGTTGCAAAAATATGATGAAGCACTACCGTATTTTGAGCAAATTCTTGAAATAAATTCATCTGATGTAAAGGCTTTAAATAACAAAGGGATTGCTTTATTGGGATTGCAAAAATATGACGAGGCAATACAGCTTTTTGACCAAGTTCTATCTATGAATTCATCCGATATTTATGCAATAAATAACAAAGGAGGAGCTTTATTGGGATTGCAAAAATATGACGAGGCAATACAGCTTTTTGACCAAGTTCTATCTATGAATTCATCCGATATTTATGCAATAAATAACAAGGCAGAAGCTTTAGCTGAAATGGGAAAGAATGAAGAAGCACTTTCAGTTATAGAAAAAACAGCTATAGATAATCCTAAGGATGAATATTTGCAAAGTACGATGGCTTTTATACTCGCTAACTTGGGAAAAGACGATGAAGCCAGAGTATATTACGAGAAAGCCTTAAAAATAAATTCTAATTTAACTGAAATATTATCTGAAAAAGAAATAGCTGCATTTAACAAGGTTACGGGTAATAAAATAACACAACAACAACAATAAGTGTAAATTTTATTCCCCTTCCTTATTTTTATATATTACCAATAATCTTTATACAAAATATCTTTTTTATTGTCTGTAAACTTGATATTAGATATAAAACTTGTATTATTTTTATTCTCCGCCATTTCTTTTTTTTACTTTTGTAGCAGCTTCAGCATCTTCTATTCCCATCATTCCAGTATCAGCCATGTAGAATATACCGACTACTACGACTGTAATTGCAGCGCTAATACCTAATGCTACTAATGTTGGATGTGGAACCTTCAAATTACTTTGAATGTGAGCTTTCATAGTTTTGAGTATCTTTAGAATCAATTTAGTTAAAAAATAAAAACGCATTTCAAATATATAGGCATATCTATTCATTTTTCTATTAATTATAAAACAGAATATATTGTATCTTAAAATTTATCTACTATTAACTAACAGAATTTCAAAAACAACACTTTAGTATATCTTTTCTATTCATATAGACTCTTATTTTCGAACCACTATCGATATTACTCAAGACCCTTATGTAGATAAAGAATCAGATCTATCTTTTTCGAAATTATATGATGATTATTGAGAATAAATGATTATGCGGAATGATTTGATAATGAAGAAGATTAGTTCAAAGATAAAGAAGAAAGAGCAGATTATAAAGATGCCTTATGCGATTATAATTCTAAAGAGAATCCCAAAATATGTAAATTAGAAGATGATTATATGAGTTTTATAGGACATAGATACAAACAATGATTTGATAAGTATTTGGAAAAAGTATATTTCTAATTTTTCAAAATATATTGAATAAAAAATAAAGAATAGATAATTAAACTTGTTTTATTATCTTCTTGAAATGTTCAAGGTTCTTTGATAATATCTCATTCCAAGATTCTTCTGTATAACCATGTTCCTTTATGCCATGTTCTTTGGCATTTTTCAAAACTTCCTCTTCTGTTTCACCATACATAGTATGAGTACATACAGGGTCTCCAGCATCTTTACAATTTATTGAAAGAGTCATATTGAATTTATAATAGAATGAATGTTATTTAAAGTTGGTCTATTGTAAAAATAATTTTAATCGTTATATTAGCTTTAAACTATAATCTTAGTTCTAAATTAGAAAAATGTAATCTAATATAAAGTAGTGAACCTATGTATTAGCAAAGTTCAAATCCCTTCTAAATCCACTTATTATAATCAGTAGTTTTGTATATCTTTCAAGAACAATATTAAAATAAGTTTCTAATAATAAAGGCTATATACAAGGTAGTTCTATCTCTACAATAGACTCTTATTTTTGCACCGCTATCGGCATTACTGTCTCCTGCAGATATTTCACCTTTCTATACTTTTTAAAGTATCCAAAATCAATCTTATCAAGTTCTAATTATGACTAGACTATTTTTAAAAATAATTTAATATTTTATATAGGTAAACAAAAGAAGAAGATGATGATATTTATCACATAACAATTAAGCGATTAACAATTCCATATACTTGCTGATTTCCAAAATGATTTCCTGTATCTTTATCATCTGGGTCAATAGTTATTGTATTGCCTTTAGAAATGGTTATTGATACTTCTGCATCATTCCATATAGTTATGCCATTTATTTTAATATCAGCGGTTCCATTTATTGATAAACTGTTATTACTATTATTATCTGATGTAGATAGAATTATCACGCCTCCTTCATCTTCATTTGCACTAAAGTTTGTTATTTGATGAATATGTCCCATTGAACCATCCATAGGCGATGCCAAAAAATTTGCTTCAAAGTTTGTTACAGTTCCATTATGGACATTTAAAATCCAATCTCCACTTAATATTACTGTGAATGCAT
>JAATVJ010000059.1 GCA_014523515.1 Nitrososphaerales archaeon TH1177
CCAGAAGAGATAGCACAAATCGCTTTATTTTTATCCACCGATATTGCAAGTTATATTACAGGTACAATTATTTATGTAGATGGAGGATTAAATTTAATCCACTCTAGCTTTTTTCTTGAAAGTGATCTAGAAAGAGATTAAACAACTAAAAAGAATAGTGTATTTGTATACTTTTCAAAATAGAAAAAATGAATAATTAAAAATGTATTATATAATATTAATTTCTTAATAGACTATTATGACAATTTTTAATAAGCATTTTCAGTATTAATCTAAAATCTATCAATAATTAATTCTAATGTTGATTGTCATCTATATTTATTAAATGACATATTATTCAAAATCACAATATAGACCTTATAATTAATGCTTTATATTTAATTAATAAAAGGTTTATGAAAGAGATTTATTATAATATAGGTATGACTTTCCCCCGTGGACATCAACCAAAAAAGCAAAATTTACCAGATGAGAATAATCGTTCAAATAGTAATGACAATACGAACAAAAATGAAAATAATTCATTAGATCCTACAACAACAACTATTGGTGAAGCAATTAAAGAAGCTATAGAGACTGGTAAAGAAGTAGTTGTCGAAGGTCCTCAAACAGCAGGAGAATTAACAGGCATAGTAGAAAATCAACAAGATGAAAATATTCTAAATACTTCCAAAGAAAATTCAACTGACAAGACTAATTTGAATAACATTGGTAAAGATAATTCTAAATTAGAGGTTAATGTAATAAAGTCTCCAAATGAGACAACCTCATTCTCAAAAGAAGAGAAAATAAGTTTAAATCCTAAAGAATCAGGGAATGGTGAAGAAGCTACTATAACAACAGTAACTACAATTCCTACTGAAGGAGTAAATGTAGAAGCAGAAACAGAATTTACGGTGCCTTTAAAAGACAAGGAAGAAAATATAGAGGCAGAAAATAATGTCCAAGTAAACCCAATGACTACTACTTCTAGCCCTGAATCAATATTAGAATCTAAAGATTTAGAAAAACATAGTCCTTCTCTTGAAGAAGAATCATCGCTACTTCCACCACCATCACAAGAGCCACCAACTAAAAATATTGATACCTCCAATCCATTCATTATATATACACAATTTTGGCAACATATTATGTCAAATTGGTTTAATTCATATAATGAATTTTTAAAGAATCTTATGAAAATGAATGGTTTTTGGTCTGGAAAATCGTAGAACGAATGATATAATTAGCAAAAAAACAAATTAATTTTTTATATAATTGAGGCAAACCATCATCTTTAACATATATTAAAACCTTTACGATCTATGATATGCATTTATATAGGCTGCTGTCAACCTCTTTCAGACTTCCAATTTATTTTTAAGAAATAAAATTATGTATTTATACAATTTATTTTAGTTTAAAATTATATTTACTAAAAAATGTTATTGCAGTCAAGTACGATTAATAGAAAGATATTATCAGGATCATAGTGAAATAGTTAAAATATAAAATCTAATAATTATTACTTGTATATACTCATTTGATTATACAAGTAAAATTTCGTTCTCTCTCTCTGTTGCTAACTGATATTAATTACTGAAAGCTTTAAAACATTTGTAAAATATTTTATTTGTATTAAGATCTATGGATACTTATGAATGTATAATAACAAAATTAGATATAAGAGAATATAGTGCACAAGATGTTCCTTTAGAAATAAGACAAAGGATACTTGAAGCTGCAAGATCTACAGGAACAGGTCTTAATACTCAACATTGGAAATTTATTTTAGTAGAAAAAAAAGATAATCTCAAGAAACTTTCAGAAGATAGTACAAGCGGAAGTTGGATAGCAGGAGCCAATTTTGCAATAATAGTCCTGACTAATCCGAAATATAAATTTCATTTGATTGATGCAGGAAGAGTTCTTCAAAATATGCAGTTGACTGCTTGGAATTACGGAATTGTTTCTGGCCTTTTTACAGGCGTTATAGAAGAAAAACTTAGAAGCGACTTCAAAATTCCAAAGGAGATGCATATTTCCACAATAATCGGATTTGGATATCCATTAAGGATGTTGACAGGTAAGAGAAAGAATCGTAAATCTATTAATGAATTTGTTTACTATGAAAATTATGGTATCTCCAATTTGATATAAAAAGATGTGTAATTCCAATATATCAATATATTAATATATATATATAATAATTTTTTAATATTAATTCTTTTACATTTAAATATACAAAAGTTTTTACTGCCATTCACTTTTAATAGAGGATGTTGTAATTTTTCTTAATTGTTAAATAGTGAAAGGAATACAATTTGTATTTATTTTATTAATTTGATAGTAAAATCTAACACAAAAAATAATATTTTTTGTATTTATATAAATATAAAGTAATTGATTTTTGAAAAATATAATAATAATAATACTTTACAACAACACGATAGATATAATATTAATATTATCTAGCCATATAAGGATCAAAAATGTCAGAAGTGACAAGACAATGCAAATAGAATCAAAGATTTATCATTATTCCAATTATCAATAGAGAATAAGTATCTAAAATTATATATAGTATGAATTATAAAATTAACTCTCACACAATATGCATAGATAAAGGGATCAATTATTACAAGTTATTTTATAGGCCATATATTTATAGTCTATATTTTTGTATATTGTTAAACCAGTCATCATTTTTTGTAGTAGCTTCAAAAAATTTTTCTCTTTCACTATGAGAGAAAAATTCTTGTTAATACTGCATCAACTTCTATATCAGACCATTGTATAATATCTACATCTTCCATATATGATCTAACAGTATTATCTCTGATTTCTACATGCATAAATACATTACACTCATTACAGAATATAATAGTCCTCAACTTAAGAATATTTAAAGGTTAACATTTAATTTTATACATAAAATATTTTATTTTTTAAGAACCATACCGGCTGAGATAATATTTAAATTCAATAAAAAATTATAAGCAATTCGACAATTCAATTGCTTTTAAAATAATTTTCATACTAAGAATTAGAAGATATGTTTCCTATGAATAGACAATATAGTGGTACTTCTAAAGGAATAGAAAAATATCATTAAAACTTTTTAATTTATTTATTTTAATATTTTATCACAGAAATAGGGATATAACAGTCAATCATTAAGAATTACTTTAACTATCAATAAATATAATTTTTGGAAAATAAAAAAAGTAAATCTTCGTTGACTATAGGAAGACTTACTTTTTTTGCTATAATCTTATGTATGCTTTATCTCTGCGCCACTATGAGATGCTTTTTCACCTTCATGTGCACTCTTTTTTTTGTTTCTTCATCTGTAGAGGCTAAACCTCTATTATCATCACTCATGATGATTCAGTAGATAATATAGTTAATAAAAGTAGATCTTTGCTATTGTAAAGATAATTTATTTATTTAATTTTTGAAAATTAGTAGTAATGTAGATAGAATTAAAAATACAGATGAATGTTCTTATTCCATTATCTCAATTACAATTATAGGGGATTATCCCATAATCACAAATCGGCTTATTGAAATAATACTTTTTATATTTTCTACATTATTTTAAAGAGATTTATTTGACTTCTTTTTTTGAACAAATATCACAGTATTTTTCTATTAGAGTAACACCGTCACCTACATCAAATAATGCTTCTTGAGTAGCCTTACCACCACAAGTTATACAAAATTTTGTTTTTCCACTATTATCAATAAATGATCTCAACATTGAAAAAACTTTTTCCATTTAGTATTTTCCTCTCCCTAAGATTGCATTAGATGTAATTAATATTGATATTGCAGTCACACCTATGACATCTGTCATGTATTTCATATTGTTATTCATAGTAGTAATGTGTTTTTTATAGTATATGAACTTGCCTAATTAAAGATCAGTTATAGATATTTATTTTTATCAATATATTTATACTATCATAAGTTTGAGGTTAGCAATTTTTTACCACCCTTAAATAAATATCAACAGAATTAAAATTCAATCATATACAATATTTTCATTTCTTTAATGATTATTTTAATAAAGATTGAACTTTTCAATTGGTCTAATAATATAGTATATGGTATACTTTACCTAATGAATAGATTATTCCAACATCTTTAATATGTAAATAAAGAAAAGAATAGTAAAGCAACAAAAGTAATAAAGCCTTCAAAGATTGAATTAAATACTATATTTCAAGTAATTATGAGTCCGAACAAAAGAACAAATAATAAAAGTTTTAGGTGCTTATATACATTTAAAAAAATGATTTTAAGTATTGATACAGGATGTTGGAAAATTATTAAGATCACATTGTGTACCCCAATGGAAATATCATTCCAGGGCGTTCAAGGATCGCATGGTTGTGGATGGCAGTAATATTCTAATTATTTTTACTTATACCTTGCAGAAATAGTTTAAGTTCTGATTCTAGCCATGCAAATTCGGCTATTGCAAATATTTGAGGACTATTTTCATTGGTTGATGAGGCGTTCATTGTATAGTTAGCACCAGTAGACATATTTGATGGCATAGCCATGATTTCTGCTATAGAATTAATTACTAGAAACTTGTTTAATGGAATACTTTTATATCCTTGTATATCCGGTGATTGACGCATAATAACAATATCACATACATCTGAAGAGGATTTTGAAGTAAAATGGATTTTTGCTTATATTTATAGGATGCATACGATAATTCTGTAGAAATAAAAAGTGAAGATTCTAACAGAAAATATCATAAAATAATAAAGTTCCAGAAGATATTGACATAGAGAGTGCTAAGTCAAATTATAACAATAAGATTTTAGAAATAACATTCAAAAAGAAAGAACAACAAAACCAAAAGGTAGACAAATAAATATATAAAGACTAATTAGACAGATAACTAAAATTTCCTATTTAATAGTCCTTTACCATTTTTTTATATTATTTAGCAAGTATACGTTAATAAAATTCTATTGTCTTTTATTCAATACTATAGTTGTAGTTACCATAGAAGAATTAGGGACTAGTACTATTTTATTATCACTAGTATATAATTTGGTTGTGATTAAACCAATATCAAATATGACTCCTGTATTATTAAAGGCGGTAATTTCATCTCCTAATTTAAATGGCCTAAGTATAGATAAATATAAACCTGCAATAATATTTCCAATTATATTTTGAGAAGCAAAGCCTACTACTAGACCAGATATAGTTCCTATAGATGCTGCTACAATAGGATCATTACTTAAATAAGAAATGATAATTGCTATTATCACTATCGATCCTAAAATTCTCATAAGAATTTTTATAGATTTTGAAGTATCTTTTAAATAATCATAAGTAAGATCATGAAATGCATTACTTATTACTTCTATAACAAAATAACCAACTATAGAGACTTGTATACTTTGTAATAGCATAAGATAATTTTTAGATATTCTAGGTTCTAGAAAATACTCTATTGTAACAAATGCTATTGTAAATATAATACCTAAAACAACAATTCTTTTAATAAATTTTGATTTTGTTTGTTTTGCTTTAAGATTTTTTTCAGAGGAATGAGCATTATTACTATCTATGTTATTAACGATATTATCATCAATACTACTATTTTTTTCGTTATTAGGGTCCATATACCAACAACTTAAATGTAGTAGGAGAATATGTTTATTGATAATATCAAGTTATCATCATCACAAAACAGTAAAAGTTTTCTATAAAAAAGAAAGATTTTTGATTGTAGAAGTATGACGATGCTAACTATCCAAAAGTAAATACTATTATTATAACATGTTTCTTCTCATAGTATTATTAAGTTTCAAAATTAGACATAAGAAAAGCGTTGAAATAAAGAATTACAGTGGTTAACCTGATAGTAATTTTATCATCAATACTAATAACCAAGATTGTTATATTAAAAAGTGCATACATTTGACAAATATTATGGTGATCAATAGTAGACGCTTCAATTATGACCAAATAGTAATATGTCTTGTTTGTACTAGCTATTGAAAGTCTGCATGATTAGAGATCCTTAATACTGAATAATTATAATTATGAAGGAGTCGAGAAAATAAATTGAGAATACATAATACTTAATCTGTACTTCTTTATGTATTTAAAAAATATTATTATTAAAAAACTATATTAATATTATACCTTTAACTAAAGATCAAATAAAGTGATAATAGCCTGTTTTCCTTTTTTCAGATAATTATTATTATTACCAATTTCTAATCCATTATAACTAATAATTATTGACATACAGAGGAAAGACAGTATATATCTTTTTTTAATTTAACAAAACATGATTTAGATTCATAATTAAGTATCATATTTGTTATAATATTTGATTCAAAAACTAAATACATATAAGTAATACTGTACTTTGTTATTTAGAATGAAATATCAAAACATATTTGTCTATTCAGTACTTGCAATTGGACTACTATCTATTCCATCATTGTTAGATAGTATCTACGGACAGACTAATGCAACGCAACAAAACCAAACAGCAGTACAACAAGCCCAAAACCAAACAGCAGTACAACAAGCCCAAAACCAAACAGCAGTACAACAAGGCCAAGCGTTAAGTCCAGATACTCAAGTATTATTAACTACATTGGATATCCCAGAATTAAAGGATAACTTAATGGATGCAAAGTTAGCAATAGTTGAAGGAAATACTGAAGAAGCAATAACAAGTGTTACAGATGTTGAAAATCAATTGTTAACATTACAACCTCAACCCAAATTTACAGCTGATTTTAAAAATATTAAAGGCTCTATAGCTAAAGCAGACCTTAATAAAGCATTAGATGATCTTAGTAAAGTTCAGACTGAGTTATTAAAAGCAGAGACTGAAATATTTAAAGCTGGATTGACAAATCCTCAATTAATGGATCAATATGGAGGTAACGGCGGTGGCGGAGACGACGGCGGAGACGACGGCGGAGACGACGGCGGAGACGACGGCGGAGACGAACCCTAAATCTAATATTTTTTTTGAGTCTAATATTTTTAGATAAAGTATTATAATTTGGTAATATCTAAATAAATTTATTATATTTATTAAAAATTCATTATAACGTAATATAAATTTGAATAACCACAAAAACCGTATTTTTGTTATTATCTAACATTTTGTTATATTAAAATAATAATAATCTTTTTTACTATCTAGATAAAATATTATATATTATTACAAAATGAGTGATTCACCATATAATAATAATCCAAATGATTTATGCCTTTATTGTTCACATATGTATTCTTTTCATTTTACTGATGATATACATGGTATAGGGAGTAAGGATCTTGGTGATACTCATAGTGGCTGCAGCTTTGTTAATTCTGATGGGAGTTCATGTATTTGCCCTGGTTTTAGATCTTCAATTGTAAGATCTTATGAAGAATAATTAAAAAAGATAATAAAAAATTACCACCAATCAATATTCAAATTACTATTATTATTATTAACTATTTTATTATTATCTTCATCTTTTATAATTATAGAAAAATATAAAAATTTAAATATGTAGTAAATTAATTTCTTCTTATTAAGGTCACATATATATTAATGCAGATATAATTTCCTAATATTCATTGTTCATTATTATTAATAATGTTTTTACTAACCAGTACAAAATATATACATTATAGGATAAGAGAAAATAACTTAATCATGATCTGGAAAGAAAAAGATATTAAATACACTAAAAATAAAAAGATCATAATAGAAAATATCTTTATAAAGATAAAATCGATTTTCAAAAAAAATAAAATTTAAATTAATTAACGATGTCCGAGGCGATCTCTACCTGTATGATGACACTTATACTTGTCATCAGAATTAGGTGGATTTAGGTGATTTTTTGCAGTCACCGTAATTCTTATCGTTTCCAATTCCGAAATCTCCAACAACTTGAGCATCTGCCATTTGTATTCCAATAATGCCTAAAGTAAATCCAGCTACTATGCTGACTAACTAAAATTCGTTTACAAATTCTTACTGATAAGATAGGTTAATTATGCTTGAAAATCGGCATTTTTCATATATCTAGAATATGCGAAATTTGGTTAGTCAGTATAGCACCAGCGATGTTACGATTCCAATTAGTCTTGTATATATTTGTGAAATATTCTTAGCAATGTATCATATAACAATTAGAGACGAAAGTTATGGACCAATTTACTCAATTTAGTAACATGAAATTAGATGCTTAAAGTTATATTTCAATATAATTCTCTGATTTTACTATTATAATTCATAGTTGCTAACTGATGAAGTTTTTCTAAAGAATAAAGAATTACTATTATTCATATCAGAACTTGATCAACTGAATTTGTCTTAATTTGTAAAAGGATGACCAAACTAATTAAATGTATAGAAATTATTAGATTTGATTTTATAAAAACAAGAATGTAAAAAAATATTTAAAGGAATACCTAGAAAAATAATTTTTAATAGTTGGTTTTTCTTTAAAGATTGATTTTTAAAAGTCACCAAAGCCTCCTGCATCGAATCCCCCAAAATCTCCACCACCTGTATCCATCTCACTTGCTCCAGTATCACCACTATCAGCTGTTGCCCCTGCATCTTCTGCAGTACCTGCTCCAGTTTGATCTACTTGACCTTCTGTCATGGCACTTTCTGCTGGATTCATTCCCATTCCCATAAAAGACATCATAGAAGCAAAAAACATCATGTTCATAATTCCAGAAAATAACATCATGGGTATCCACATTCTGTTAGAATCCATAAAACTTTGTACCTGAGATCTATCTCCACTCTCGTATAATTGTTGGAGACGTTCAGATTTTTCAGCTAATTCCTGTTTCTTGGAGTTAAGAATTTTCATTCCTGTTTCTGCTATATGAAATTCTACCTTCTTATTACCAAAGAAGCCTTTCTTTACATTCTTAATTAATATTTTTTGTGTAACCAGATCATTTACGATTAATTCGACTTCATCCTTAGAGAGCTTTGTCACCTTGGAAATACTATCAATCTTTTTCATACCTCTTGCTATTGCATCTAATACCATAAAGTGATTTGGGCTTTCATTAAATCTTCTTTCTGAAGACATACTATTATTTTGTTAAAAAGACTATTTAAATTAAATGTTAAACCACATATTCTTTAATATTTCCAATTATTTTTTACATTTTTTAGATTTAATAATTGACTAAGTTGATTAAGAATGGTTATGTTTTTTTCTTATTATTAGATATTGTATGATTTGTCTTTTTTTTATTTTATTCAAGTTACAATGAATTTTTTTATTTAGTCGTTTGAATTATCTCTAAATATTAAAATAATTTCCATGGTTTAATTCCGTTGTTTTGATCTTTAGGAGGAGGAAAATAGAAATACAAAATATAATGATATTTCAAAGATGAAATAGAAATCTGATTGTCATCATTGAAAAAAAAGAGAAACAGAGAAAATAACTCCGTGTCGATAGATAGCAAAACCATTTTCTATGAATAATAGAAGTTAATCGAAATAAAAAGTCGATTTGACGAGATAATCATCTTTAAGGCACGAAGTATATAGATCTTTATCTAATCTTTTTAAAGCTGTTTTGCCTTTATAATAGATTATACAAATGGAATTAAATGAGTATGATGCATTCCTTGGAAAAGAAGCAGAGTTATTTACAAAACTTCCTAATAATAGAATCAGATGCAATGCTTGTGCACGTTATTGTGAGATACCAGAAGGAAAGAATGGACTTTGTGGTATAAGGGGAGTAAAAGATAACAAGCTATTACTTTTTGTTTATGGAAGCGTCATTTCAGGAAATATTGATCCGATAGAAAAGAAGCCTGTTTCTCATTATATGCCAGGTACATCAGTATATTCTATAGCTACCACTGGCTGCAATTGGCTATGTAAATATTGTCAGAATTATGATATATCACAGAGAAGAAAGATAGAAGGCATACAAATGTCTCCGGAACAAGTTGTAGAAGCTGCGAAAAAATATAATTCAGAAGGGATTGCATATACATATAATGAACCATCAATTTTTATAGAATTTGCTAAAGATTGTGGCATTGAAGCACATAGAAACGGTATTTTCAATATTTTTGTATCCAATGGTTATTTTACTAAAGATTCTATTGATATGGCAAAAAATTTCCTAGATTGTATAACTATAGATTTTAAAGGAAGCGGAGAACAAAATTTTGTTAGACAATATATTGGTATTCCTTCTTCTGAGCCAATCTTTCAATCTCTTAAAGAAATTAAAAATGATACCAATATTCATATAGAAATAACAGATCTTATTGTTCCGCAAGCAGGAGACAATTTAGAAGCTGCTAAAAAATTGTGTCATTTCATAGATGACGAATTGAGTCCAGATATTCCAATACACTTTTTGCGATTTCACCCAGATTACAAGATGATGGAATTCCCATCAACTCCAATTCAGACCCTTGAGAAACATTATCATATTGCTAAAAATGAAGGTTTAAATTATGTATATATTGGAAATGTACCAGGTCATAAATTAGAACATACTTATTGTCCAGAATGTAATGCTATTGTAGTACATCGTTATGGATTTGATATAATTGCTTGGAATCTGGATAAACAAAATAGATGTAAGAATTGTTTATATCCAATTGCGATAAAAGGAAATCCAAATAATGTAAAAAGAAAAAACAGATTCCAAATTATCAATTAATTGACCATAATTATATTGACATATATAAAGAATAATATTAGAAAATAAAAGATCATAACAATGTATATTCTTTTTTAATTTTTCATATTCTTGTTATAATACTGTAGTTGAAAACTTATAGATATATTTTCAATAGAACCAGATGACCAGATGACAGTCATCGTTAAGATAAGGATTTAATCATTAAGATAATTTAAAGCATTTTATTCTTGATTGTTATTGTTACACTTTTTAATGTTAATAATATTAATTTATTGATCACTATATATTTAGAGCCTATCCCAAAATTATCCTCCTGTAAATTATTATGCTATTTGCTAGTTGCACAAGACCAAGATAGTTCTTGTCCTTCTTTTCATATCTTGTAAATAATTTTCTGAATCTGTTATTATGCCATGAATTTGTTCTTCTCTCTAC
>JAATVJ010000411.1 GCA_014523515.1 Nitrososphaerales archaeon TH1177
CAATAACTTTTCCATTATCTATTGCATCAATGTATGTCATATCCTTTCCTGCAGGCAAAGTTATATTCTGTTTTAAATTATATATTGCTCCATCTTTTCTTAATGTCGTGAATACAGAGTCATCTGTAACTTCTGTAAGATGTTGAGCTTCCTGCTGTGTCTGAGAAAATACACTATTGATGGTAATAACTAAAGATACAACTAGTATAAAAATAGATAGAAAATAACTTAAAGTTAACAATATAGTAGATTTTATATTCTCCATAATAATTTCTTAAATGCATTTCATTTATTTCTTTATCTTTGGAGAAAAATCCTATAAATAATTATATGCATTATATCGCAGATAATTGCAATATATATAAAAAATGAAAGTTAATATATTTAGAAAAAAGGATTATTTTGCAATATCTATTATTTTCTTTATAGATAAAAATTATTAGAATAACTTCTTTCTAATATTTTTATCATTAAATTAGGTTAATAATTTTGACATCTGTATGGCAGCAATATTAATAGGCTCCCATACTGGTGAGGCTGGTGGAACATAACAAGCATCATAATTTGCTAAATCCTCGACCGTACTCTGTTTAAGTAAAGCAAAAGAAATAAGATCAATTCTTCCTTTAACTGCTTCTCCTCCTACAATCTGTGCACCTAATATTCTTTTGTTTTTCTTGTCTGCAACAAGTTTTATCCATATCTTTTTATTATCTGGATAATAACCAGCCCTTGTAATATCCTCTGTTTTACTCTCTATAGGCTCAAAACCATTTTCTAAAGCCTCTTCCTTGCTAAGACCAGTTTTTCCAACAAATAGTCCAAATATCTTTGTTATCGCACTTGCAGCAATTCCTTCGAATTTTACATTGCCACCTGCAGCATTCTCCCCTGCTATTTTTCCTTGTTTATTTGCTGTTGTTCCTAATGGCAGATAGTCATCTTTGCCTGTTATGTAATTTCTTGCAGTAGCACAATCACCTGCTGCATAAATATCTACAATATTAGTTCTCATATAATCATCAACCTTTATTGCATTATTGACTCCTAATTCTATTCCTGCATCTTTAGCAATCTCAGAGTTTGGTCTGACACCTACACCAAATAATACACAGTCTGCAAGAATTTCTTCTTTAGTAGTTCTTACACCTTTAATTTTAGGACTGTAATTACCATCACCAAAACGATCTGATTCTAAAAGGATCTGTTCAACTTTTTCTTTTAATCTAACGTTTACTCCATTGTTCTTTAGTTCTTCTATTATTTCAGCCATATCTTTATCTAGAATATTTGCAAGAACATGATCGGCTATCTCAATTAATATGACAGACATCCCTCTTTGCTTGAATGATTCTGCCATTTCAATACCTATCAGTCCTGCTCCTACAATAATGACAGATTTTGCATTTTTTATATAATCACGAATATATATTCCATCTTCAAAATTTCTTAGTAAAAATAAACCTCCTTTCATTGAATTTCCTTTGTCATAGTATAATTCTTTTATTTTTGGAATTACCGCTCGGGCGCCAGTCGCTATAACAAGTGAATCATAATCAAATACTACCTCTTTTTTGTTCTGTAAATCCTTTGCATATACTTTTTTTTCTAAATGATCTATTCTTGTTGCTCGAGTATTTATCATAATATCTATATGGTATTTGTTTTTGAATTCTTCTACAGATCGTGCAATTAATTTATCAAAATCATTAATTAATCCTTCAATTACATATGGTATCCCGCATGAGCCATATGAGACTAAAGGCTCTTCTTGAATTATTTTAATATCTGCATTTGGATCAATACGCTTTGCTTTTGAAGCAGCACTTGTTCCTGCTGCAACACCTCCAATGACTAAAATTTTTCTTTTTTTATTTTTAGAATGAGTACTGTTATTGGCATTCATATTTTTGTGATTCCTTCTATATGTTACTATCATTATATAATTTTAAACCGTTTTCAAAAATAATACTTACCTATACAATATCAACTATACCCTTTAGCAAAAGTATAGTGACAAATTTAAATTGATATTATAAATATTTGCCAAAAAAGAAAAAAAGGTTTGAAATCTTTAAATATATTTAAGTATTGTCTATAAATTCAAATGAAATTTCTTTTTTCTAAATTTGTCTTTTTGATTTTTATTATTTTCGTAATAGTGTTATTTTTTAATATCCAATTTTTGACTCTTACTACAGTATTTTCACAAGGTGATGATAATAAAAAAGGAGGAGGGTTTGGAATTCAAGAAAGAGATCGTATTAGAATACATGCTGAGAATAATTCTCAAATTGTTAATGCTGATAGATTTGGAATACAAGAAAAGGAACGTTCTAGAATACATGCTGAGAATAATTCTCAAATTGTTAATGCTGATTTAACTAGTATAATTCTAATTGCAACAATAATTGTCATTATTGGTGTGAGCTCTTATGCTTTATACAAAATTTATTTAATCAAGAGAAAATCAAATCAGTCTAAACCAAAAAAATAATAATAGTGGTTTATTTAGTTGATAAAAAAGAAAGTTTCCTTTACTTTTAATAATAATAATAATATCCTAGTCCTGATACTGTTGTTATCAATTTTATTTTTGTTATCTATTCAATTTTCTTATGCTGATAATCATAATAATAATAGAAGTCTATTGCATAACAATGCAGAATTATTAGGATGGATTTCTATTAGTTGTGGATTAATTGCTAATGTTCCATTCATTTTATATGTACGTGTAAAGAGACTATCAGTCAAAAGATTAGGTGGGGGAGATAGTTTAACTCGAAATCTTGCTCTAGAACATAAACCAATAATCAATTTTCATACTGCTTTAAATCTAATAGGATTTTTTACAGGAATATTTCATGGAATATTGCTAGTACGTGGAATAGATTTTATTTCTATATCTTTAGCAATTGTTATAACAACACTTACCATTAGTGGCATTTTACTAAGATTTGCAAAATTAAGAACTATCAATCAATTTAATAGAATAATACATACACATGTTATTTTATCGACTTTACTTGTAATTCTAATAATCCTACATGTATCACTTTCATAGTATGAACGGTAATGATTTAGAATAAAAAACCAAATAAGATAATCTTTGTTTTAATATCTTTAACACTTAATTTTGAGTAACTAATCTATACTAAATATAGTCAATTATTATGAAACTTATTTTCGATATATATTCACATTCATCATAATAATAAAATAAAACTAAAGGTCCCTTAAAATATAAAAATATATCAATAAAAATATATGCTTTAAAAAGATAATTCAATGGATTGAGCAAGATTTAAATCCTATAATAAAATATGTTTATAGGTTTTCTTGCCAAATATAAATAAGATATCACATATAGAAACTTTTTAGAGAACAAAGTTGTGTCTATATATTGTTATTGTTTTTTTTGATATAATTTTAACATGAGTATTATAAATACATTAAAAAAAATTGGCAATTATAAATTTCTTGACGAAAAGATATATCTAACTCATATATATAAATAATACTTATTGTTTATGTGCCATACATTTCTTTGAATCATGACTTGAAGATGTACTATGAAATATATGGAGATGAAAAATCTTATCCAATAGTTTTGATTCATCCTCTAGGAGGAAACATAAAGATTTGGGAAGAGGAAATCCATCTTATTTTACGTTCTGGAAACTATAGAATAATAGCTTACGAAATACGTGGGCATTACAGGTCTAATATGGGAAAAAGTGATAGTTTTACGATGGACGATTTAGCCAAAGATCTAGATAAATTATTAAATGAACTAAAAATTAAAAAATGTACCTTAATTGGTCATTCCATAGGCGGAAAAATAGCTGCAGTATATACAAAACATAATTCCAATAAGATAGATGCAATAATATTCATAAGTGGATCCTCAATACCCATACCTGAAGATGCTCTTGAAGATTCAATTGCAATAGAAATAGCTACTACGAAGGGTATGGATGCGGTAGCAGAATATGAGCGACAACAAAAGGCTGAAAAAGAAAAAGCATTTGAGGATGAAAAAGAATGG
>JAATVJ010000412.1 GCA_014523515.1 Nitrososphaerales archaeon TH1177
AAACAATCAGAAGACTGGCTAACTGTACTATTTCTACCAACACATGCACCATTCCTGAATCCAGTAGAAACAAAAGTAAACAGGAATCTGAAAAAAGATGTATGTGCCAATTACAATTATGGAACAGAAGATAATCTGTTATGTAATGTAAGAAGGTATCTTAGATCTATGGATAGTTGGCCTAAAATATGATACTTAACTTAGAACCCTACTACATGCAGGATTTTACTCCTGACCATCTAACTGAATATATGTAGATGAATCCTAATGTTAAAAGATAATTAAGATTTAAGTAGACCCTACCTAGTCCAAATTTGCTCTTATACTTACTTCAAGAGCATCTTTAACATTTTTGGTAAATTCTAAAGTAGTTTCTGTTGTATAACTATTGTATAGACCAGAATTTCTAACATAATCTAAATAATCTTTCATTTCGTTTTCGTATATCAAAACATTATCAGCAATTACTACTACTACTGCTGCTTCTTTATTCATTAAGTCATTTTCTTCTACAAGTTTAAGGTATCGGAGATATTGGTTTTTGACTGCGTCTATAAAAATTAAGTCAAATCTATAATGATTATTATTATTATTAAGTTTCGGAATAATCTCCAAAGCGTCACCATTAATTACTTTTATTTTATCTGATAGACCTGCTTTCTCTATATTCTTTTTTGCAATATTTGTAAAGTTCTTGTCTATTTCCAAACAGATAACAATAATTTCTTTAGTAGTATTGTCATTGTCATCATAATCATCATTATTTATACTTAATAGAAAATTTGCCATCAAAATAGCTGAATATCCGTGTAAAGTCCCAATTTCGAGTATTCTTTTAGGTTTATGCTTCTTGATGATATCTCCTATGATTTTTCCTTTTATCGGACCAATTGACGGAAGATAATCTTTTCTTGCTATTTCTTCTATTTCTGATAATACATCTAATATTTTCTTCCTCTTGACATTATTGGCATTATTGTCATTATATCTAGGATTTATCAAAGAACCTCACATATAATAATGATGAAGTTATTTAGATTTACTTCTTCCCTTATGGATTGATGAATTACAACTATCATTTGATACATACAAAGTAATTGGAAGAATATATAGTATCTTAATAAGAAATAGTTAGAAAATTCTAATTTTATAAATAATAAAAAAATTTGAATATTTCATTTCTTACTATAATATTAGACTCTTATTCTAGTATGGATCGACTAAATTTTAATAATGGCCTCTTGGGTGATGATATCTTTATTATTAGAAGTATATGTAGTAATTAAATTATAAATAATATCCATGAATGAATGCAAACATAGGGCATGTAATCTACAGAATGTATTGGATGTGGTAAGTTATTTGTCCAAACTGTTTACAGGAGCTATCTGATTGTAGATGTATAATAAAGATAATTGTTGTAGACATGAGATTAAAATATCTAAAAAAACTTTCCATTGTAAATCATTAAAAAATTACATTTCTATGTATTATTTGCAAAAATATGATATTACTCCTTCCAATGTTTCTCTTAAATTTTGGGCAATTTCAAATTTAGGAGACGGTTTAAATTCAATGAATAAGAACCATTGCCTAACCTCCTTTTAATTTACCCTCTACAATCTGTCTGTTATTCTTCTTCCTTCCATTTTGCCTTTTTTATCACATGTTCCACATTCTTTTAAGGTTTCTATATTTGCCAGCATTAGTTATTCCTGTTATTTTTCCAATTACTCTAAATGGAAATTCTGAATGTGGAGCCTTCTTTATGATTAGTGAAAAATAAACGTGATTTGAACATATATATCCAGTAAAGTTTACAATCAATCCAATACAAATTAGTTTAAAAGAAAATAGTATCCTATGTAGTTCGGTATTTTATTTTATTTTCTATATATGTGGATTTAAATAAAACATTTGCATATCTAGAAATCAATCTCATTATATCTATTTGTTGAATTTGCGATATTGTGCTATGATATTTTTACATATCTTACATTTGTATTCTCCTTTTTCTAGTAGAATAACATCTTTTGTAATCTCTTCATTTGGATTTTCATATGTTATTATGGGAAAGCCTGGATATTCTTTTCCACATTTATTACAATAGTACCTTGTAAATCTCGTTTTGTCTAGCCTACCTATATTTCCTAAAAATAAATGTGGTACTCCTAGATTGAATTTTAATTCTTCATCTTCTGTTAGATTGACAAAAGCATAACCACCTGAACCTAATACCTTCTTTTCTTCTAGGTCTTCATTTTTATACAAATGTATTATCTATTTATAAATAACAAATTCTAAGATTAAACCTTTTATTGAAATGGAATCTAATGTAGATGTGGTATAATCCTTTATATGACGAATTTACTCGTGATATAGCAGAAATTTTCTATCTGTCAAATGATTTATTTTTAAATGTATTTACGTAGACCTACCCATACATAGAAAATAGCGACCACAAATTTATGAAAATTATAAATCCTGTAGAATAATTATATGGTAACAATTATGAGGATGTATATATTCTACTTCAATACATAAAATAGAAATTTGTAAATAGTTCATTTAGTTCATTTGAAGGCTTTTTTGCAATTACTGCTACATTTTGTAATTTAGATATTATGAATAATATCTTTCTTTCTAATCAAGTTATTTTACATAGTTCTTATAAAGAAGTGGAACAAAAAATATGTGGTTTACAACAGGTAATGAAGACTACTACTAAACAAAAACAAA
>JAATVJ010000413.1 GCA_014523515.1 Nitrososphaerales archaeon TH1177
TATTACATCTCATTGATTCCAAAGTTTTGAAAACATATATTGCACTTAAATTTTTCTTTACCTGGATTATTTGATATAACTTCTAATTGACTTTTTGTCCTACATCTAGGGCATTTTCCGTATACAGTTTTTCGAGCTATATGAATTTTTTTCTTTAACCATATATATTTCATATGTTAATATAAGAAAATGTCTCAACTACAATAACCTTATATCATACACAGTAATAAAATTTATGAAATCATTTAAACTATTTAGATATTCAAAATCTCAACAATAAAAATCAGATTTAATGAAAAGTTTAATATAATGCCATATTCAATTACAAAGTTTCAAGTTTCCTAGCAATAGTCAAATATTTTATAGCTTCAGAATTCATTCCTAATTTTTCAAGTGCTTTTCCTTTTGCATAATAAGCATCAGCATAGTCAGGATCTATTCTTATTACTTGATCATAACATTTTATTGCTTCCTCATATCTTAATAGACAATCCAGCGAATAACCTTTTCCGTAATAAGCATTCACATATTCACTATTTCTTCGTATAACTTCATCATAATAAATTACTGCTTCTTGATATCTACCTAGACAACCAAGTGCAACTGCCCTATTGTAATAAGCATCAACATAATCAGGATCTATTCTTATTACTTGATCATAACATTTTATTGCTTCTTGGTATTGTAAAACATTTGCTAAGGTAATTCCTTTATTATAATATGTCTTAGGAATAGCAGGATTTACATTAAGAGCTCTATCATAGCAGTATATTGCATCATCATATCTGCCTAAACTTGCAAGTGAAATGCCTTTATTGTTTAATGCATTAATATCATCAGGTTTTATATTTAATGCCAAATCATAATAATAAACTGCATCATCATATTTGCCTAAACTTGCAAGTGCAACACCTTTGTTGGTTATAGCATTAATATCATCAGGTTTTACATTTAATGCCAAATCATAATAGTAGAGTGCATCTTTAGCATTATTGCTGTTAGCTAAGGCTACACCTTTATTGTTTAAAGCACGTATATCATTGGGATTGGTTTTCAAAACCTCTTCATATGATTCAGCTGCTTTATCATATAGACCAATCTTGTTTAAAGAATATCCTTTCTCATTTAAGGCATTAATATTCCCAGGGTTGATAATTAAAGCTTGATCAAAGCATTTTATTGCATCAGGATATTTCTGTAAATTAATAAGTGCAAGGCCTTTTCTATACCACGCTTCAAAATAATTTCTATTAATATTTAATGCTTGATCAAAGCATTTTATTGCATCATGATATTTCTGAGCTATTTCAAAGAAGAATCCTTTTTCAAAATATACTTTTGGATCATCTGGATTTACCATTAATAATTTATCTAAAAGGTCCAGAGCTTTTTCATATTCTATAGATTCATTGGATGAGATTTCATGAATTCGAGCTACAGCATCTTCTGCATTTTCTGTAGATAAAGACTCGTCTACCAAATGAACATCTTTTTTAGAATTGTTTTCCTCATTATTATTTATTTGATCCTCCTGATCTTTCAATAATAATAATCATTATTAAACGATCATATTTAAGCAATACTATCTACTAATATATTAACGTAATAGTATATTTGTCAAAAGTTGCAATATCTTGATTTAAAAAAATTACAACTAACAATTTATATATTAATTAAAGATAATTTGAAGACAATTAAATGGAGTACTTTATGAAAATAATTCATTCTAGTCATCTTTTAAGCTTGATAAGATTTAATAGATTTAGTTTTTGAACTGTCATTATAATAACTTTAAATTAATTTAATAACTAATGTTTGTTTTTTTACTTTTATATTTTAATATCTTTAATAATTTCTTCAGAATATTAACAATTCAAGGTAAAGGGACACAATTAAATATATAATATATAGATGATAATATAATAATATAAATAAATGAAAATTTCTGCAATAATTTCTGATTATGATGGAACACTTTGTCCTACATCCTCCATTTATTCAAGTAACTTTATTCCACAAGATCTTCACAATATTCTTTTTGATATTTCAACTTGTATTCCTATTTGCATAATATCAAGCAAAGACTTTAACTTTATAGGTCCTAATGTTAATTTTGCAAAAATAATTTCATGTATAATGGGTATTGAAACCTTTATTTTTTTACAAAAAGACAATGAAGAATTAGTAGACTATAATTTGGGAGATCATAGTGAAATTCTAGATCCGATAGAACTAAAAAACAAAATTAGAATCAACGGTTTAATTAGATACCATATAAATCAAAAACAAAATATATTTCAAAATTCTTCTGTTTTAGAAAATTTATCATCAGTAATTTCTAAAAATTTTAATGATATCAAAATCTTTAAAAAATATACATATAGGGAAAAACTTCTCGCAGGATTTTCTATCGATTATAGACATTTATTAAATTGGGAAAATTTTAAATTTACTATTGAACCTCGAATATTGAATAAAATTCAAGAATTTATTAAAATAAATTCCTTATCTATCAATAATTTTAATATACAATCTTATTTAACCCACCCTTTGATAGACGTATATTCCACCCAATATAATAAAGGAGACATACTGACATTGATACGTTCATTATTAAAATTAGACAATAATAAAAAAATTCTCTATCTTGGAGATTCAGAAAACGATAATTCTGCTTTTAAAAAAGCAGATCTTTCAATTAATATAAAATCTGATGAAAGAATAAATACCAAATTAGATTCACACTATACCTTAGAATTCAATCAATTAAGTTATTTTCTTCTAAAATTGCATAATGAAGATTTTAATTTTACCTCAATGTCCATTTAAAATTTTTACTAATAAATATATTAAATAATAAAACTAAAATTAAGAATCTTACATAACATCTTTCCTAACAAAAAATCTATGATAAATCACATACCTCTTAGCAAAATATTTTCATTATTATATTTTTTATCTTAACTTTTTATATTGATTTGACAATATTACTGTTCATTAAGATATATTAAATGGATTTATTAACTGGTCTGCTAAATTTTTTAAATTTATATTTCTAATTATTAGACTGAATTTTCTATACAAATTAATTATTATTGTCTTAAAATTTCCTCTAAAATTTTTTATGATCAAGTATACAAATTAAAATGAAATACAAATATTACAATATAAAATTATCAACAGCAAATATCATAAAAATTTTAATACAAGCGGAACAAATTCTTCTGTTTTTTCTATATAAGGATAATGCCCGCAATGGTCGAATATAACAATTTTACTATTAGGAATTCTAAATTTTTTTGCATAGCGTACAGGAATTAATTTATCATTTCTCCCCCAAATAATTAATGTTGGTATATCGATATTAAGTCGATCAGTTAACTCAGGCTGATTATTAAATGCCATTAATGTAGACATAAATACATACTTTGAATTAGGTAAATTCATCCTATTGATGAAATCCTCAATAGATTCTTCTGAAACCATATTTGAATTATACATCATTTCTTGGTATGCTCTTAAAACATTTTCATAAGTTGGATATAATGCAGCAGAAATATAATGTTTTAGGGTAGTTGAAACATACCTCATCATACCCGCTGGAGATACTAAAACTAACTTTTTAATTTCTGGTTTATATTTTATTGCATATTCTAATGCAAGTAATCCTCCGAATGATGAACCTATTATATTAACATCAGATATATTCAATAAATTTAAAAATTTTTTAATAAAATTAATAAAAAAATCAATTGTATATTCTACATGAGGCTTTTCGCTATATCCAAATCCAATAATATCAGGAATAATTAATCTATATTTTGTCGATAAATAGGGAATAACTTTTTTCCATCTATCAGCAGAACCCCCTAGGCCATGCAAAAGTACAATAGGAGTAAGATTAAGACTACAATTAGAAATATCATAATATCTAATTTGATGTTTTTCAACCTCAATAGTCTTAACGGGATAAGCATTAA
>JAATVJ010000414.1 GCA_014523515.1 Nitrososphaerales archaeon TH1177
CTTCTTTAGTAGTCGGAAATACCATTGTATTAAAACCAGCTAGTGCTACAATGCAATGTGGAATAGAAATTGAAAATATCTTTGATAAAGCTGGATTACCTGAAGGAATCTTTAAGACAGTAATAGGAGATTCCAGTGTTGCAGAAATACTTATTGATTCACCAGATGTAAATGCTGTTACTTTTACTGGAAGTGTCCCTGTAGGTGCCAAAGTTGCACAAAGAGCAACTTCTCAACTCAAGAAAACAGTACTAGAATTAGGAGGTAGTGATCCTTTTATTGTATGTGCAGATGCAGACATAGAGAAAGCATCAACAGGAGCAGTAAAAGGACGTTTTATTAATTGTGGTCAAAGTTGTATAGCATCAAAAAGGTTTATTGTAGTAAAAAATATTGCAAACGAGTTTATTGAAAAGTTTATTCAAAAAACAGAAAAACTCAAGGTTGGTGATCCTCTTTCTGATAATACTGATATAGGACCACTTGTAAACGCAAAGGCATTAAGGATTATAGATTCACAAGTTAAAGACTCAGTTAAAGAAGGAGCGGAAATCCTTACAGGTGGAGAACAAATAGCAGTAGGAAGTAAAGGTTATTTTTACAAGCCTACTATTCTTGGTAATATTACTCTGAATATGCGTGTGGTAAATGAGGAAGTATTCGGCCCAATTGCTCCTATTCTTATAGCTGATAATGAAAAAGAAGCTATAAAACTTGCAAATGATTCACAATTTGGTCTTGGTGCTAGTATTTGGACACAAGACCTTGAAAATGCAGAATTATTATCTAGTAACATAAAATCAGGTATAGTATCTATCAATAATGTAGTAGTTTCAGATCCAAGGGTTCCATTTGGTGGTATTAAAAAAAGCGGATTTGGAAGGGAACTATCTAGATATGGTATGCTAGAATTTGTAAACATTAAATCAATTAGGTTTTATGACCAGTTAATACATGAACACTATGTAGAATAGGATAGATTTGTAAAGATCATATTGCTGATAATAAGTAAATATTTATTAATTCTGTGAATACCAGATAAGAAAACAATATTGATAGTACATTACGAGTTGATTTATTGAAGGTTATGTATATTGTTTAATTTACTATTTATTGTTATCAGTCACTTGATATTCAAGTAATAATTTATTTACCTACTTAGTATGAATATTTCATGAGGTCTAGCATTGAAATCCCAGAGAAGAGTCAGAATTGCCTTATTTCTTTTGTAAGGCTCGTACTTTACAATTGATAATAGTTCTTCTCTATCCCAGATTTCAGATTCATTGTATGGACTCAATCTTTTTGATTTCTTTTTAGTGATATTTACAAAATTTGGAGTAATCCAATTATTAATATCATAATAATTTATTTGGTTCTCTCCTTTCATCTTGACATTATATAACCATCTATAAAACATCTTTAATCGCCATAGATAGTCATTCCATGTTGTAATCCATTTTTGATCAGGATCGTCCTCTTTGCTTTTTCTTCTAGTATCAAGAAAAGCCACTATTGTTTCACTATCTTTTACGTCATTGAAAGTCTTGGATTCTTCCAAAAATTTGGCAAACATGTATATTAACTTGATATTGTCTTTCTGATAGTTTCTGCTAGTATCTCTAGATATTAGATACCTATGATATTCTCCTATTAATTTTCTATTTACATCATTAGTAATCCCTTCTACATTTTTTAGTACACTTTCAAGTTTTTGCGGCATTAGATGTCTCTCCTTTCTCTTTTACTATTGCAAAATACATGTATATGAACCCCGATATAATACGGGCTCGGAGGTGTGTGAACTGATTTTGACACAATTTTGTAGTTCAAAAATAATACTTTTAAAAAGAATAGATAGATTTTGATATAATTTATAATAATTTTATCTTGCAAATAATAGTAATGCCAGAAATGACTAAAGAAGAAATCCGAAGTTTTCTTTTGCAAGGTACTTTTACAGGTAAACTTGGAACAATCAACAAAAATGGAACACCACATATAGTTCCTATTTGGTATACCTTAGATGAGGAAGATAATATAATTTTTAATACAGGTAATAATTCAGTAAAAGCAAAAAATATTCAACGGAACAATCGAGTCAGATTATGTGTAGATGATCAAGTTCCTCTTTATTCATTTGTTACTATTGATGGTATTGCAGAAATAATTAGTAATGCTGAACCAAAAGAACTTTTCAAATGGGCAAAAATTATTGCTGGAAGGTATATGGGTAATGACAAAGCAGAAGAGTATGGCAGAAGAAATAGTTCAGAAGATGAACTATTGATAAAAATAAAACCAATCAAAGTTATTGGTCAAAAAGATATAGCAGGATGGTAATTCAATTATTATTGATAGATAATTTATTGATTCATAATTTAGTGAATCTAAATCAAAAGTCAATTTAATTGATAGGGATTCTGAGAGCTTCGAGCATGACATGTAGCGGGGATCTGTATACTTGTATTTACTAATTTGGTAACTTATTTGAATATTCATTAAACAATTTCTAAAGCAATATAAAAAATGAAAAAGTAAATCAGTAGGATTTGAACCATTTAATAAAGTGAGATTACTAACAAATCGATCTACCTTACAAGGCGTTTATTTATAGAAATATAAATTCTAGTATTAGACAAATTTTATAAAAGAAAAATAAAATATGTTGTTTGTTATATTTTTAGAAGTTATCATTTGATGTTAATTCTACAATCAATCCATCATTCCATCCATATTTGCTAAACATTAGATCAGAAACTGCATTAGCTAGTATTGGTTCTTTGCTTTTATCAACTAATCGAGCATAACCTTTGTAGGTTTTATTGTTTACTTCGAAAGACACTTTTGGATTAACAATGATATTTTGAACCCAGTCTGAAGCTTTTTTACGTTCTGACAGAATATAATATTTTTTATTATATTCTACAAACCATATTTCTATTGTATGCTGTCTTGTTGTCTTACGTCCATTTGTTGTCAAATATAGAAATCGTGTTGGTTGATGCAAATTATATTTGACATTTTTTGGGTAACAATCATTTAACTTTTGAAATTACTATTTAATTATGGATTACTGCACGAAAACGAACTTTTCCATTTGCCACTTTGTCATATGCTTCACTTATGTTCTCCAAAGAAAAAGTTTCAGTCATTACCTTAACCTTGCCTTTTGCTACAAAATCCAATGCTTCATAAAGATATTCTGGACTATTTTGTTGAGAACCTATAATTTGATGGCGGCTTAAGGCCAGAGATAGTGGATCTATTGTTAATTTCTCATTTGATACACCCATCAATACCCAACGACCTTCAGGACGTAAACCTTGAAAAGCTTCAATTGCAGGCTTGTAAGAATTACTAGTAACAAGAATTACATCAGCTCCTCCATTTAACTTGAGATCGTTTCCATTATTTACTACTAAATCTGCTCCAAGGCTATATGCCATCTCTTCTTTGTCCTTTGAATGGGTAATAGCAATTGTATGAAAACCAGCAGCTTTTGAATATTGAATACCTAAATGACCTAATCCTCCTATTCCAACTATTGCAATACGATCATGTGGTTTAAGATCAGCAGCCCTTAATCCACTATATACAGTATAACCAGCACAAAATATTGGTGCAGCTTGTTCGTACGATATTTCATTTGGTATTAACATTGTTGCATCTTCATAAGCTAACATATATTCTGCATGTCCTCCATTCAAGGCTACTCCTGTTCCCTGTTGCTGTTCACAAAATATTCTTTTTCCTCGCAGACACCATTCACATCTGCCACAAGTCTTTTGCAAAAAAGGCACTCCAACTCGATCTCCTTTTTTTCGTGTAGTAACACTTTCTCCAACTTCTACAATTTCGCCGGCTGGCTCATGGCCAAGAATAAGGGGGAAGTTGAGGGGAAAAGGTATTCCTCCTTCTGTAAGATGAACATCACTGTAACATAATCCACTAGCATTAATTTTTATTAGAACTTGATTAGGTGATGGCTTTGGAGTTTGAATTTCTTGTATCTCCCATTTGCTATTTAGCGAAGGAAGAATTGCAGCTTTCAATATTCTTATATAATAAAAATATTATATAATAATTCCATTATCAATAGCAACTATTCTAGAAATGGTTTCAAAACCTGAATATCTGTAACAATTACTCTTGGAAATGTTTATTGAATGTTGTAAGAACAAGAGAATGATAGAATGTTTTTTATCCAAATAAAGAAACAAAAACACGTAGATATTACTTTATTTTTGTAAATAATATTTTACTCAGAATACTGATGAAAAAGGAGGATGAAATAGTGTTTATCTAAATTTGTGCCATACCACCATCGACAAATAGTTCTATACCAGTGATATAACTGCTATCATCTGATGCAAGAAATGAGACAGCTTTTGCTACTTCATCTGGACTACCCATCCTTCCCATAGGTGTAGCTCTCACAACATTCTTAATGAACTCATCAGTTTGTTTCTCATTCATTACTCTATTTACGAACGGAGTGTCGATCGGGCCAGGACTGATGGCATTGACACGGATCTTTCTGTGGCTCAGGTTAAGTGTCCAAGAACGGGTAAACGAACGCACTGCAGCCTTGGAAGCATGGTAAACGCTTAAATCTGCAGATCCTTTGGATGCACCTATGGAAGCCATTAAAATGATTGAACTACCATCGTTTAAAATCGGAAGTGCTTTTTGCACAGTAAACAAAAGTCCTTTTACATCAATATCAAATAATCTGTCGAAGTGTTCTTCTGAGATTTCTCCCAATGGAGCGAATTGAATAATACCGGAATTTGCAAATAAAATATCTACATGACCTATCTGATCCTTTACTATATCATACATCTTATCAATATCTGCTAAATTAGATACATCACATTGAATACCACTGACGTTTTTACCTATATCTGATATAGATACATCAATTTCTTTTTGACTAAGACCTGTTATGAAAACACATGCTCCCTCTGAAACAAATCTCTTTGCAGTAGCCAAACCAATCCCGCTGGTTCCTCCTGTAATAACTGCAATTTTTCCATCAAGTTTATTTCCCATTTTTAAACTCATTTTTGTTATTAGGTACCATAAGGTAATTATTTAAAATAATAAGTAACAATATAGTTATAAAGTAAATTGTTGGTAAGTTATTAAAAAAGAAAAATATTTTTTATATACCAAAATATAGTAGAAATAGGTTAATTATAAAAGATTCAAACATAGTTGCAAATTGAGTATTTGTAAAGAATATGATTATGAAAATTATATTTTTAATGAAGTTATCCATATATTAATAAACTTTATGTAGGCACTCAAACGGAGGTGTGTGAACCGATTTTGACACAATTTTGTAGTTCAAAGTAAAAAAAGGTTACTATTATAATCTGTAGATAATATGATGTAGATACATTCTATAATCCTAAGAAATTAAAAAGAATCTTTCAGAATTAATAAAATTATAAATAAATATAATTTATTTATCTCAAAGGTTAAATAACTTCATTTATTTTTGATGTCAGAGGTTACTATCTTTTTCTTTCACGGACTTCTGATATGACATCCTGAATAATTTGTATTACTTCTTCATTTTTCATTGGTCTGTATTCATGTTCTTTTTGCCATTTGTTAGAGTATTCTATTAATGGTTTGATTTTATTAGATATCTCTGTCTCTTTTTCTGTAAGAATTATATTTTTTACCAACGAAATATCTCTTTCAATTCTAATAATAATATCTCTATAAAATTCTTTATCTCTTGCCGCTAATTTCAAAAATGATATAATTCCTATAAATAACATAAAGGCCCCTATTGGCATAAATGAAATTGTAATTGTACCATTAGGAGGTATTGAATTTAAAAAAATTGAATGGAAATCTCTTGATGCAAAAAGTATCATCATTCCTATTATTGTTATTATCATATAATTTTGTAATAAGGAATTCTTTAACTTTAATAATATAGGTACAAAAGAAAAGCCAAAAAATATTCCAATAGCCTGTATATTAGAATTGATGAAGCCAGTATAGATGGCTGCTTCAATTGATGGATATATAATACCTAATAATGGTAAATTAATAAGATCATTCAAGTTAAAATAATTTAATATTAGTCCTTCATAACGGATTAAATAAAAAAATAATGGTAAACTAACTAATATCCAAAATTTATATTTTCCAATCCGTCGAGAATATTGCTTGAGCATATATATGGTTAAAAACCAACCCAAAAGAAATGACATAATAAAAAATATATCATATACTAATGCCACATGGTTTTGAAATACAATATTTATTGAAAAAGTACCACCTCTTAGTTCCCGTGGAGAAGTATAATGTATAGTTGATGGATGAGTTTCTAAGCCACTTAATAGATATATTAATGCCAATAGTAAAGTGATACAATAAAGTGAAAATAATAATCCGTACAATAATGTAAAATTATTCCTTCCTTTTAAGTACCATCTATAAAAATTGAAAGAAAGAATAGATAAAAATCCTAAAGTCGAAATAAAAGAAATATACGATGTTAAATAAAAGACTATATTACTATAACTTTTGAAGAGTGATATTTGTATTGCAGTAATTATTAATGTTAATGATAAAATTGAATAAATTATAAAGATAGATATAAAATAATATTTCTTATACTTTAATTCAATTTCTTTTAGATATCCAATGCTATAATTCATATTTAACAATAATAGATTAGAAATTACAAAAATAGATACATAAATTGAGAATATTATTATTTTATTATTAATAGGTAATAATTTTTCTTGTAAAAATCCCATTAGAAAATTTGAATCTAAAATAATTACAATCATAACAGAAGAAACAATAAAAAATAAAATTAACTTTTTAAATAAAGTGTCTCTATCTTCTAAAAATGAAAAATTAAAAAATAAATTCATAAATTAATTAGATATGTATTAATATAGAATGAACATTTTACTGTATTACCAATTTATAATTTGTATTAGACGTAAAATCCCATTTATCTGCTATTAAAGTTGGTGAAGGTGGATTTGCTTTAGCAGAAATTGTATATTTCAAAGTATGTGTACCTTTATCAAATTCATTAGTATCTATTATTATACAGTCACAGTGAACTACACCATTATAATAAATTGGATTTTCCTTAAATTCATCTTTTTCCCAGTTATTTGCAAAGGTGGTATTATTAGTTGCTAGAATATCTATAAATTCTTCAGAAAATATTTCTTTATAATATGAAGATGATTGAGGTAGATTATTAACTACTTTTTTATTCTTATCTATATCTATACCATTACCATTATCTATAGATATATCTACAATTTCTCTGCCATCAATTGTAACATTTCCTTTTATAGTACCACGATCTAGACTAAGAGCACAATCTCTGATTTCCTCATAAGGCTTACCATAAAGACCGACATCTCCTTGAGAACAAAATGAAGAAATTAATGGAAATAGTAGTGAATATCCTTGTGGAATAGGATTATCTGTACAGTCATAACTTGTCTCCCCTGTCTCAAAGGGATTTAAAAGAAAAACAATAGAATTATTTGTATCTATATGAATACTGCATTTTGGATTATTATCTGGACTATCTTCAGGAGAATTTCCCCACCATTGCCAATAGTTTTGTAGTATTTGAACTAATTCTTTATCATTACTTTGAATTTCTTTTTCAATTCCATAAACAGAATATGTTTGAAAATAAAAAATTAAGGTCAAAATCACATAAAAATAGATATTCATAAAAATATTCATTAAATTTCAGTCTAATATTGCTTTTTATTTATTGTAGATTAAAAGCCTTAAAAGTGTAACAATCAATATATTTACATAATTTTGTAGTTCAAGAACTGTTTTACTAATTATTAGTAATGTGATTCTGATTAAATTTAATTATAAAAATTAATTATTGTCATAACCTGAACTAATAAGCATCATTTGTGTGATCGGATTATAAAGATACTATAATAGACTCAGATTATGACTTGGTAGTCTGGCGACACATATATGATCAGTAATGATCAAGAATAATCTATGATAATTCTATTTATCATTTTTTAAACTTTCATATAATTTTTATACAATCATTTTTACTTTAAAGTATTTTCTTAAATTTAAAGAATTATTATTAAAAACACTAATACTGTAGATACAAAATACCTAGAAATTCTTATTGACTCAGCGAGTATACAGATTAGAAGGATAGGCAACTGTTGATTTTGACACAAATTTATAGTTCACCTAGTTATTACAAGTATCATATTATCTCCAATTGTCTAAATAGTAAACATTAAATGAAGAAATCTCAATTTTATTAGTCTAACTAGTATTTCTCGCGATAGAATTTATTCATTAGTCATTAAATAATTGTTAGAATATTTTTAATATTAGTATTTTTTATTGTTGTTGATCATTATTATACAAAAGCGAATTAATAGTAACCCTAATTTCATTTAACCAGAGTGGTTTATATATAATATTTTTTTCAATATCTGGATTATTTGTCTTGAGGCTCTCAATGTATTCTTTATTTGGAGCAGTAATAAATCTATATAATAGATCAGGATCAATATTTTGCAATTCTTATGATAGTTCTACACCATTCATTTTGGGCATTTTTAAATCAAGTAAAACCAGATCATAAACATCTTTTCTAAAATAAGATAGTGCATCTAGAGGATCGGTAAAAGCATCTACTTTATAACCATCAAATTTTAAAAATGTTTCGTATAAATTATTAAGATCTTCATCATCATCTACTATCAAAATATTTTTACCTTTTGTAGTAGACATTTTTAAATTCCCTTGTAGTTAAAAGCAACACTATTCTTTATTAAGGTTGGAGACAATTATTAACACTTTTAGTTTAATAATAACAAAATAAAAGGAAGATAATTGATATTGAATTTACAATATTTTAAATTATTAAGTTATGGTATGATTTAACAAATCAGAATACCTAAAATTTAGAATAATTAAACATTATAAAAAATTGATTTAATATTAAGTTATCAATATTTTTTTAACGTAATATTATATACATATATTATTGCTATTAATAGTAAAAGCCATAGCCCTCCTATTCTTCTTCTCTATGTAAACCAAGGACCATAGAGATTGGAAAGGAAGGCCACGACTATGGAAAAGCCGTTGTTGCTGAGAGCAATATCCTTTTAATTCTAAAATATTTAAAAATCAGTAAACAAAGTTAATTGCCAATATTATTGCATTATTGTAATAGTCGGGCCATTTCTTTTTATAATCAAATGCAATAAATTCTAAAGGTGAACAATTTTTAACTGAATCATTGATAATGACTTCTTGTTTTAATACTAAAAAATAAAAAAGATTCCTTGTTCAATGTTATAATTATTAATTACTTTAAATAAAAGAAGTTGATGAATACTTTTTTTTATCATTTAAAAAATATTGAAATGGATTAATAATAATAATGATAGTTATTATCATTATTATTATAACTTACATAGTATTTACTTCTTTAATCATTGTTTTAATTATTTGATATATGCGATTTTAAATAATGATGATAATAAAGATACTATAATTCTGTTGCTAAAAAAAGTTTCATTAAAATAAAAATATAAAATTTTTCAGACGATATAGTGGTCATATTATAAATGTAAAAATAGTGTTGTAGTAAGTGCAAAAACATTTGTAAAAATGATAAAAGCAACAGTTTGGAATACTAAGTCGATATAATTAATATGATTAAAGAGTTTATTATAGATAAAGTCGGATTATCTGAATCAGATTTAAAAGAAATTCTAAAAGAAACAAATCACGAATTAATAATAAAGGCTACCCAACTTAATCCTCAAGACATTAAAAAAAGTTATTGACACTATTATACTGGCAAAGAATATTTATAAACAGAATATAAAAAATAATATAGATAAAATAATAGCAATTCAAGGTTTTTATTTTCATGGAGATAAATGGAAAGATTTTTTGAATCTGCTAATTCCTTATGAACAACGTATTTATTTTTTAACACATTTTATTTTGTTTCTAGAATCACGATCAAAAGATATTACCAATTTGGATGATTTGACTAAAATTTTAGAAGGTGGTAAATACAAAGATAAAAAGGAAGAGAGTAATTATCTATTCCAATCATTAATGGAATCCTATCAAAGATCTGAATTATGTGATGATATGTATAGTAAACTTATTGAGATCAATGATAATGATCTCTTTATATTTTTAAAACTTGCTTCTGTTCCACTATTAAAAATAGATAAAATAGAAAATTATTTGAGAAAAGTTGATACTACAGATCTAACAATTAAGAGAGAAGAACAAGATGATAAAATAATAAATACTCAAGAACAATTAGAATTATTACAAAATGAACAAGTAAGCGAATTTAATGATTATCGAAAAAATGAAAACGTTTTAATTCATCTTCCTTATGCTGATCTGCAAAAACTAAAACTAACAGGCAAAATAAATTTAAGCAATTCCTTTCTTTTCAAGGCTAATCTTTCATTTCCTGATTTGAAAGATGCTAATTTGGACAAGGCTGATCTGGAGAAGGCTGATTTAAGAGAGGCTGATTTAAGAGGTGCAAAATTGTCTCGGGCTTATTGTGGAGCGGCTTCTTTTCGTGGGGCTAATTTGAAAGGTGCTGAGTTGAGAGGAACTAAATTGTCTTTTGCTCATTTGAAATGGTCTAATTTGACAGGAGTTGATTTAAGAAATGCTATACTGATAAGGACTTATTTGAGAGAGGCAGATTTGTCAAAGGCTGATCTGAAAGAGGCTGATTTGGTAATGGCTTATCTGAAAAAGGCTAATTTGTCCTGGGCTGATTTAAGAGAGACTGATTTAAGAGGTGCAAAATTGTTATGGGCTAATTTATCATGGGCTGATTTAAGAGGTGCAAAAGTGACTGAGGCTAGTTTTGTAGGGGCGGACATGAGAAAGACTAAGTTGATTGGAACTGAAATGGTAGAGGTTTATTTAACAGATGCTGATTTAACAGATGCTGATTTAACAAATTCTATAATAATAGATAATACTTTTTCTGAAAAGACCATTGTATCAGGTGCAAATTTTGAGAATGCGCTTATAGATAATCGTGAATTTTATGAATATTTACGCAACAACAAATGTAAAAACATACCAGAAAAAGAAATTAAGGCGAAAGAAGAACTAAGATTAGAATTAGAAAGTAGAAATTTAGATATATATTTTATAAAAGAATTGTTGGAATTATCAAAATTACCTTCTTCTGCCTGATATTCAAATTTAATAAAATGAAAAATTTGTTATCCTATCCTATTAGACAAAAATTGATTCTATTTCTTATTTCTAGGTTTAGTTCTTAATCTATATCCACAGCAGGGACACTAAAAACCTTGCCAATTAATAAATATCTAAAAAACCTGGCAGCGTTTTTGTCCTATCAAATTTCTTCTACCAGTACTCGACTTCATCGCTTTATGACATTAACATATTCCCTCAGTATCATTGAGTTTCACATCATTTTTCCTTTTAATAGCATATATGGAATATAGATTGTTTTCTGTTATATGATATTCACCATTATTTATAAAATTATAATTGTTCATAATTGAAGAAAAAGATTTTAAAATCCTATAAAAATTTTCACCAATAATTAGAGTATTAGGAGTAGACAAAGAAGAAGCATTTATTTTTGAACAAAGATTCAATGTCGAACCAAATAAATTGATTTGACTGTAATCACCAACTAAAGCCAAATCTACTACACCATAATCCATACTAATTCTATAACTGAATGTTGGCAGATGGTGCTTTGAAAATTCTTGATTGACAGAATGGCGAATATCTAAAATCATAAAACCACATTCAATAGCCTCTTTAAAGGGTTCCAAGTTAGTGGATTCTGAAGTTTTTGGAAAATAAAATAATAAAGAATTACCAAGATTTTTTATAATTTTTCCTCCATATCTTTTGATCTCATCTGATATTGAATTTATCGATGTAGAATAATATTTTCTCATATATTCTAAATTATCCATTGTAATAGTATTTTTAGGAGAATCTACCAAATAAATAAAACCTACACAACTTTTTATTGAATCTCCTGAAAATCTTATTTCTTTAGAAGAAAAATTTTTCATTTTAACAAATCTTCTCTCTTTAAAGAAAATGAAATATTTGTAAAAAAAAGCAAAAATGTATCTTATAAGGATATTCATTATTCATTCTTTCCTTTTATTTACAACTAATATCATGATAATATAAAAATAATTTTGATAGATAATATTAGTTATTCTATTTTAAATTTTAATATAACATATTAATGATTAGTATATTTTTACTAATACTAATACTTTAAAAATATCAGCATAAAAAATGATTATTAAATTTAATAACTTTATACTATCACCAATAAATAATTTCACAACAAAATTTTTAGGCGCCTACAAATTTTTATATTTTGTGCCTAAAAGTGTTTAAAATAATCACGACTGATCAAAGTGATAGATACGTGTAACTTAAAATATAAAGCAGTATACAAAGTTGATTATTTTATTATTCAAAAATTCCAAGAAAATAAAGATATCGATGGTAGTTTATTGCTAAATTCGAATCAATTTCTTTAGGATTCATTAGAATATGTTTCACATAAACTGTGAAATAACTTTATCCTTATCACCGTATGCATAAAATAGGAAAAAAAATTTATGGAAAAAATAAAGGGATAGTTTAGCCGTTTCTACTTGGATGATTGCCTTTCTTTTTTGGAGGATCATTGCCTGTTCCTTTATCGTCATCGCCTGGGTTGTCTTTTGGTTTTTCTGCATAGGCGTTAAAGGCTGGACTGTCTAGTGCTGGTACTACTGCGAGACCAGCAAACAAGGCAACAAATATTGCTATTCCTAAAACTTTTACTGAGTTCATATTTTGTCATTCTTTTTATAGTATTATATTATATCAGTATTTGATTATCGATGGTATATAACATTGTTCCATAAGTGAGATTAAGTAGATAGTTCCATAGTAGGGATTCAGATATTTTATATTAGCACAAAAGATAAAAGGTATTCTAAATGTATTTGGCATCTATGATCATACTAATGATACAATGTTTACTCATTGTTATAAAAATAAGACTAGTGACCAGTTTATAGATTTTATAAAAAGAGTTGATTCCAGATATGATTCCAAGATCAAAACAATATTTATTGTGTTAGATAATGTATCCGTACATAGGTCAAAAAAGACAATAAATACAATTACACGCTGCCAACCAAGAATAGTTCTTGTATTTCTTCCTACCCGCTCACCACATCTAAATTTAATAGAAATAAGATGGTTATGGATGCAGAGACAGGCAATAAACAACTCTACATTTAGAAATGAATCGGATATTGGAAAAGCAGTATCTGATTGGACATGTAACTACAATGAGAAACATGGTAGAAGGATAACTGATATTTTACAAATAGGAGTAATGAGTATGACTACATGACTGTTAACTTCGTAATATGCCTTTAGTGCTAAGAGCAATAGACTTATCAAAATTATTTTAAAAATCATTGAACAATGTTAATTGCCGATATTATTATTGTATTATTGTCATTGTCATAGTCTGAACTATAAGATAGAAAGAGATGAACGCATACTGATCGGAAGATGGTTAGTCCAGACTATGACAACTATTTGTTTGGCTAAATTTATTGGTTGATTGCTTTATACCTATGGCTTTAAGGGATTATATTGTTGACATATAATTTTACAAATCGGATTTATTACTTATTCGTTATTTCTCATTCTGTGCTTTGAAGTTGATAGTTTTAATTTTTATCTATTTATTTATTATTTTTGATAATGTTACTTAATATTAGTTGTTGTTTGAATTTCTTATTTCTCGGTTTAGTTCTTAATCTATATCCACAACAAGGACACCATACACCTTGCCAATTAATAAAGATTTGACAAACCTGACAGCGTTTTTGTCCTATCAAATATCTCATACCAGTACTAGGTCTCATTGCTTGATGGCGTGAACATATTCCTTTGCACACCATATTATATTATTAATATAATAAGACATTTAGGTACTATTTGTAACTTGTTATTTTCTTAATAACTTGTCTGCTGTTTTTGGCATGACGGGCATGGCCTAAATTGGGATGGTAAAAAAATATTTTTTATAGAAATATATTACAGAATATATTTGTCTGTCATGTAGTAAAATTGTTTTATAAAATATAGCATATACAGTATTAAAGGGAAGTGATATGAAAAACAACACAAAAGTTAGTGTAATTCCATTTTCATATCTCGTAATAACAACTTTAGTATATGCACTACTAGCGGCTATATCTCTTGAATGTGATGATGCTCTTGGAGAAGGAGAAAACTTTGTTATTGACAATGATAAAACTATAATGTATAGTCAACAAGCAGAAGTAGAAACGGAATGTAAGTCTCCTTGTCCAAAATCTGCAGAAATGTGCATCACAATGTGTGCATATAACGACTAAATAAATTAATAATTTTTTTATTTGTTTCTCTCTTTTCTATAGTTTTATTTTGTAGATTAGTAATAGACTCTGTTTCTTACTCTTATTCTTATTTTATTCATTACAATCTCAATTATTGGTGACTTTTATTATTATAGAAGTAAAAATCATTGTAATATAGAATTTATTTTATTATTTAAAAAAGCCATAGCCCTCTTGGCACTGCAATGAAGGAGAACACAGAAGGCTATGGCTATTTTCGACAGATCAAGTATTTTTTTGTGTAGTAAATTATAGATTTAAATATATTTAAAATCATTGAACAATGTTAATTACCCTTATCTTCGGGAGATGAATAAGTTAAGTATCTCATATATCATCAACATGCATTAGTATTATCAACATAGTAGGATAGGAAGAACTTTAGCTCTGCATGTTTAGATTGATACATATGCCCAAATCTTATATTCTGAAATTATCTGATATCCAGAAAAAAGAATTAAATAAATTCATGAAAAGTACTCGTGACAA
>JAATVJ010000005.1 GCA_014523515.1 Nitrososphaerales archaeon TH1177
CTCAAAAACTAAGATAGCAATAGGTAATCATGATGATTATGAAGAAGAAGGAGTAGAAGGAGAGAATTTAAAGAAATTAATCCTAGACCATTATAATTTAAATAAATCCTATTATTCTTTTGATTATAAAAATGTTCATGTATTAGTACTGGATACACAAATAGAGCTTTCTGTTGATACATTAGAATCTACAGCAATAGTAAATGAAACTTCTTCTTCTTCAAATAAACAAGATAATAAGAATGAGAATAAAGAAGATAACAAAGATAAAAATGATTCGTATAATAAAAAGACAGAACCATTACATGAGCGTTTTCCAATAGTAAATTTAGATGATCTCCTTAAGCAAAAATCAATTGATATAGAAATCCCAGAACTTGACAAGTTGGTAGAATCGAATGCAAAAGTTCCTTCTCTAGACATAGATGAGGAGCAGTATCAGTTTGTACTGGATGATTTAGAAAAAACAAGTAAAAATAAAGATATTGATTGGATAATTGTCATGCTACATAAACCTATGTATTCATCCATCTCTAAACAATTAGAGGAATATATTATTAGAGACAAATATCATGACATATTTGACAAATATAATGTAGATTTAGTAATTCAGGGTCATAACCATATTTATACTAGAACTCTGCCACTTTCTTTTAATGAGTCAGATATTGCTCAGCCTATTATAGATCAAATTAATGCTAGTAATAGTACTAATAATAATATATTCACTAACCCTAATGGTACTATATTTTTGGTTGTCGGAACAGGAGGACAAGAACTACACAGAATAGTAGAAGAACCTTATTATGTTGCTCATCAATATAATAAAGGATTTGGTTTTGTAGATCTAAAAATAGATGGCAAAAGATTAGACGGAACTTTTTTTGATATTAGCTTAAATTGTAAAATGGAAATAACAGAGAAAAAGAAAAGAGAAGTTATAGATCTAGAGTCATGTTTACCTTCGATCACCAATAATAATAACTTGAAAACTATAGATCATTTTACTATAATCAAATAGAATTAAAAATTTTTGCCACTTGAATAATTATCCTATTGTTACAATTGTAAATTATAAATTAGTTATCCACTTTCATAATTATATTTTTAGCATAATTACAAATAAAAAACAATTTAAAACACACAGACATATATTCATATATAGAATAATAATACCTGAAGAACCGATTCCTGAAAAAGAAACATCTAAATACATCCAGAAAGAAATTCACCTATACTTCCAAATTCAGTGATACCATCTAGCAACTATAATAATTTTGAAAAATCTATTTTAGAATTGTTTGATATATCCATATTCCTAGAAATTTCTATAATATTTTTAGTGTTTTCATAAATATCTTTTTCTAACGATTCAAAATTGATACAAAAGTAAATTTAATAATGAAAATCTTTAGTAATTGAAAAAGTATAATAAATTACTATAAAATCTCTCTCATCTATTTTACAACACATTCTATAAAATGAATCTTTAAAAATATTTAATTTCAGAATTGGAATTCTTAAAAATGAGATATAAGATTGATAAGGATTAAATATATTTTAACTTTAATGGTAATAATCTTATTGATATTACCTTTACCATATTCAGCAATAAAATTTGCAAATGGACAAATTCAAAAAGAATCTAGTATAATTGTATATGATGATAACAATTCAGAAAAATTTTCTGCATTAGATGATCCTGATAACACACTACTCACACCTAAGATAGATGTATCAATTGAAGGGACACCAAAAAAAGACAAGATAAAAGGTGGAGATGGCGATGATCACATAGAAGGTAATGATGGAAGTGACCAATTAAGAGGTAGAGAAGGAGATGATGAGATAGATGGTGGAAAAGGAAATGACATTTTACATGGAGAAGATGGTAATGATAAGATAAAAGGTGGAACGGGATCTGACAGAATTAGCGGTGAAATAGGAGATGATGAGATAGAAGGTGAAACGGGAGATGACAAGTTATTTGGTGCAGAAGGAGATGACCTACTTGATGGCGGTGATGGAAACGATGTACTTTTGGGAGGCAGAGGAATTGATATAATGATAGGGGGATTTGGCTCTGATGCTTTTATCTGTGACCAATTTGATACGCTGATAGATTTTGATTTGTATGAAGGAGATGAGATTATCGGACCATGTTCAGTTGAATATGTTGTTGAGGAAGAAGAGAAAATAGAAGAAATACCTGAATTTAATAATAATATTTTTCCATTAGAAGCAGAAGAATTTGAAAGGTTACCGCCACCCCAATCACCAAACTTCTCACACCCACCACCATCACCACCATCGTCATCACCAATGAACTCCTTTGACATGCCTTATCCTCTATCAGATGAAGATCATCAAATGATACCTTCTCCACCTATACCACCATTGCATTTCAATGAATTTTATTCTTCTCTACCAGAAGCATACTTGCAATCTTCAGATTCACCATCTCGATAACCACTACTTCTTAATCACATGGATATCATACAACCATAGTCTTTAATTTTTTATTTTTTATTTTTTATTTGATGTGCTTTAATATCTATATATATAATTTAATCAGACTTAAATTTAGAATACTACGATAAGTAAAATTTTCAATATTGAATTTATTCTACTCACTTTTTATCTATCATTCTTATTCACATTTAATTAAGTAAATTTTATAAAATAATATGATACCTTATTTTTACATAAAAATATTGCAATACTTCTTTAAATGATTTTGTACTTATTATTGACCAAGAAAGAGAGAGATGATAAAAAATAGAAATAATTGTTTAAATTGTAACGAATTACATCTATTAATAATAAACAAAGTAATAATGTATTTAAACAATAAAAAAAATGTAAATATCTCAAAAACTTTTACTCCTTATTTATCACTATTCTTTCTATTAGGATCTTTATTTTTTATATTTATAGGAATTGATTCTGTTGATGAACAACAACAACGACAACAACAACAATACCAATACAATATTATCAATATTGTATGGGCAGATGACCTAAATGGAACTGAAAATGCAGATAACATTACTGGTACACAAAACCAAGATAAAATAAAAGGATTCGGTGGAAATGATACTATTGCAGGAAAAGAGGCAGGAGATAATATCAGTGGTGGAAGTGGAGATGACATCATTTATGGTAATGAAGGAAGAGATATTTTATGGGGAAAAGCAGGAGATGATCGTATAGAAGGAGGAGAAGGA
>JAATVJ010000060.1 GCA_014523515.1 Nitrososphaerales archaeon TH1177
AAATAAATAAATTCATTTCTAATTTCTTGTATCAATGATATGGAAAGATTACAGTTTTTTGCTACATCCTGAACATTTCCAATTCCTAATAGTATATAGTCAAAAAAAGATTCATCAATATTATTTAGACTTTTTTTCATTGAGTATTTTTGTTCATTAACGAACCTTGATATTATATAATAAGCCATGTAAATAACTGAGTCAGATAAGCTTTCTATTATCCATTCATGATTCCATGGAAGTTTAGTTCCAAGGCCTGATTTTCTTGCACAAGCTCTTTCCTTTAACCAGTCAACTACATTGTGAAATTCTTGTCTAAGATCCTCAGGAAGAATACTTACTTCATCTATATAATTATGTACTTTATGCTTCCATTCTTTATCTTTATAATTAATAAACCATTGATCATTCAGTAACTTGACAAAACATTCATTACCACATCTACATTTAATTGGTTTATTAACGAATTCATAAAAAATTTCAGCTAAGTTTTTTGTAGCAAGCAAATAATTTTTTATTTCTTCTTTAGCTAATTGAACATCCATTCCAGCATATTTTCCTGTATTAGGTAACATTCTGCCTTGGTAATATTCTAGATGATAGACTTCATTTGTTGCTTTTTCCAGACCTAAATCTGATTGATTGTTAATTTTGAACTTTGATATTGCATCTTCTACACATAATATTAAACTATTGTCATTTACATTAGCTTCTTGAATTTCTATAATTTTTATCGGATTGATTTGTGATAAGTCAATATTAAATGATAGTAAATTTGTTTCTTTTTTTAAGTCGATAAGGGCTTGAAAATCATATGGAGCATGACCAGGTACCGACATTACTATTCCAGTTCCTGTATCAGGTTTTACAAATTTTGCCGGAAGAATAGGAATATTTACATTTCTAATAATATTTGTTGCAAATTTACCAATTAATTCATTTCCTTTGATGGTTCTATTGATTTTTATACTATGATTAAGAAATTCTAATTTTGTTGATGCCTCTTTAGTAACAATCCATTGTTCAGCATTATTATCTACATCTATTATAAAGTATTCAATATCAGGATTTACCCAAAGATTTGTGACTCCAAATATAGTTTCAGGTCTTAAAGTAGCAGTAGGAAGTATTATATCATTCTCATATAACCTAAACTTTATTAGGACATATTCACTAAATTCTGGTTCTACATCTCCAATAGTATCATGTTGACTTACAGGGTTTTTATCATAGGGACACCATCCAACAGGATGAGAGCCTTGTACAATTAACCCTTTTTTTTGTAATGTTTTAAACTGCCAAGTAATGAATTTTGAATATAACATATCAATGGTTGTAAATTCTCGTCGCCAATCGATAGAATAACCCATATCTTGCATTCCTAATTTTATCTCATTATGAAAAAATTTTGCAATATTTTCTGGTTCGATAAATGATTTGATGGTATTTTCAGGGACATTATATAAATTTTTAAAAGTTTCAATTAAATCTTGATCTTCTGCGATTACTCTTTTTGACATAGCTAAGATAGGAGTTCCCGTATAGTGAAATCCCATTGGAAATAATACATTATAGCCTTTCATTCTCATATATCTAGCATGAACATCAGCTAGTGAATATGTTCTCCCATGTCCTATATGCTGCGGAGAATTAGGATAGGGAAATGCAACAGTTATGAAATACTTTTTTTTATTAGTATTATCATAATCGGCTTCAAAAAGATGTTCTTCTTTCCATCTAGATTTCCATTTTGTCTCCAGTTCTTTCCAATTAATACTATTATCATTTATTTCTTTACTATCCAAATTATTTTCACCTCTTGAGTGTTTCATTAACATATATTTCTGATGAATTTAAGACCTCTTCAATTCTATTCTTAAATCTACCTCCTCCTTGACCAAACTTTGAATCTCCTCCTCCAGAGCCCCCTAAACTAATAGAGAAGACTTTTGCTATTTTTCCTGCATTAAAACCATATTTTCTTGCAGTTTCACCAACAAAAACTATTACGCGTATGCCTTCTCCTTCTCCTTTGGAGATTAGTGAAATATATATGAGAAAAGGATCAAGGTTAATGGATTTTTCTCCGATTGTAATATGGAATTCTTCATCTAATTCATCATCATATGTTGTAAATAATTTCACCCCATTTGATGATATTTGTTTACTATTAGTGGATATAGATTTGGCTATAATTGGAGAAGTTTTTCGTAAAAGAATTTTTATCTTTGTTTTAAGCTTTTCTGACTCATCTAAATGTTTTTTGAATGAATGTGTTAGTTTTTCTTTACTAGAACCTAATGAGTGAGTAATAAATGAAATATTTCTATCCTGATTTTTAATGTAATCTATAGCAGCTTTTCCCGCAACAAATTCTAATCGAACAACACCATCCTGAATTCTTTCTGATTTAAGAATTTTAATTAAACCTAATTCACCTGTTCTATTGACATGTGTTCCTCCACATGCTTCAATGTCAAATTCATTTATTTTCACTATTCGTACCTTATTTGATGGAACTACTCCACCTTGATATATACGAAAGGAAAATTTTTGTTCACTTTCTCCTCTCTCATATTCTTTTATATTTACATCAAGATTTTTCATTACAATTTCGTTAGCAGTTTTTTCGATTCTCTCAACTTCTTCTTTATTTAATGCAGAATGGTGGGTTATGTCAAGTCTTCCATAATTAACATCTTTAAAGGCAGAGTTTTGCCACACCCATGAACCAAGTGTTTTTCTTGATGAAGAATTTAATATATGAGTAGCTGTATGATGTTTCGTTATTGAATCGCGTCTTGCATCATCTACTCTACATTTAATGTGTAGCCCCTCTGAAAGAGATGATAAATTTTCTACCCTATGAAGAACAATATCTCCTTGTTTTATGACTTCTAAGACTTTAACATCGCCAATATTTCCCTTATCAGTTTCTTGTCCTCCTCCTCTTGGATAGAAAGATGTTTGATCTAAAATTACATAATTTTCTTTTATTTTTATGATTTGAGCATAAAATTCTCTGATGGAAGAATCTTCATAATACAATAATCTAGTAGGGTGTAAGCCTTCCAATCCTTCTATTGATTGAGAGTAAAGAGATTTTTGATTAATATCATGTAATTCTGATAGTTTCACATAAAAATTCGAAGGTATCTCACTTATTACATTGATTTCTTTAAGAAAGTCAGGAGTAATACCATCTGACTCATACAATCTTATAAGATCATCTACAGTTAGTTGTTTGTTATTCTTACGTATTGTAGATGCGATATCTTTCATTCGTTGTCTTGTGCTTGCATATCTATCAGATTCAAGTTTAAGAATGGTATAAACCTCTTGCTTATTTTCCTCTAGTTCAGGATACATATTTTTCAGATATTCTACATGTGTATCAATTAGATCTTCAATTTTTATATTCCACTTGAATCTTTCAATAATAGATAAAACTCGACGTAAAAGAATTCTAAGGTTATAACCTCCTCCTACATTAGAAGGTAATGATCCATCAGAAATCGCAAATAACAATGTCCGCGTGTGATCTGCTATTGTATAAATTGCCTCATATGGAGATACAATTTTTTCGAGATGTTCAAATGGTATTCTCATCTCTTGAGCAATAGTTTTTTTCAATTTTTTTATTTTATCAGATGAGTCATCTTCAATATTGTTGAATTTACTCGATACTAATTTAAAATAGTTCGAGAGAAAATTTTTATCCTTTGGAACTTCAATAAAATTTTCTAAATATTTTATAACTGATCCAAAAGAACAATCATAGCTGGTTGGAGTACCCATAGTAATCCATGAGAATCGTTCCAAGCCTGCACCCATATCAATAATCTTATTTTTCATAATTCTATAGTTATTTTCATCCCCTTCGAATTCTGTAAAAACAGCATTACCAAGTTCAAGACCTCGTACAAAATACTCTAAAGAACACCCAAAAGCTCCTGCACCCATCCAAATATCTTCCACAAAAGTAATCTCTTCAGGTTTTATTCCCAAAACATTAGTTAATAATCCAAAATCTAGGTCAATACAACGATCCTTCCAATATCCTCCAGGTGCATCTGCATTACATGTTTGACCAATCATACAAAAACTAGTATAATGACGGCCGCTTACACCCACGTTTTCAACGTCATTGAATCTTAAACACATTTGTGGTACTACTAAAGGATTTGATGGCAATTCAAAAATAACTTTATTATTCATTATTCTTTGAAAATCTACTATTGATGCAATTGTAAAATAAAGATCTTCTCGCCACCTACAGACTACAGGGTATCGTCTTACAATTGAGTGACCATTTGATTGAAAATATTTTTCAATTTCCTTCCATGCTCCTATATAATCTAGTCTTTTATTTGTAGGAGGATTTCCTATAAAGTTATAGGCCTCATGATCAGGACAGATATTTTTATTTATAAGCGACCAAAAAAATTTTTCACAAAATATACATTTGTTTCGTTTAAAACCTAATCTATCAAATAATGAAACTCTATAATATTTATCAGGATCAGATGAAAATAGAGTAGAAATCTCTTTTTTACCCAAATTATGCTAACGATTATTATTCTCTATATTAATGCTTTTATGACTACAGAAATAAAACTACACTCAAATCAAATAAAATGAAATGAAATTAATGTTAATTCTTGGTTAAAGCTTCTTCTATGAATTTTTGATAGGCTTCTTTAGGAGCAGCGCCGACAGTTCTAGCGATTTCCTTACCATCCTTGAATAATAGTAATGAGGGTATAGAATGAATTCCATATTTTACTGCAATCTCTTGATTTTCATCTACGTTAAGCTTTACAGTTTTTACTTTTCCTTCAAGTGTTTTTGATAATTGTTCTACGGCTGGTCCTACCATTCTACAAGGCCCACACCATTCTGCCCAAAAATCAACAAAAACAGGTAATTGTGATTGTACTACTTCTTTTTCCCATGATGCATTGTTCACTTGAGTTACACTATGTTCAGTTCCCATATATTTTAATTTGACTGTAGGGTATTTGAATCATACGTAGAAAGAGTAATTCCTGCATCAAAAGAATATTTGGGGAATGGTTACTACCATTAGATTTGAGAATATGATAAAGAAGATTATACTGAAAGCATTAGTGTATAACTGGTTTCAAAGTATAAGTATGACATGATTACTAGTTAGAATAAATAATGATTATCTAAACGAGTTATACAACAGAGCACAACAAAAGCATTAATAGTAATAACTAACCTGTCTTTGGATTATTCCATATATGTTGGTAAATTTTGAAAATAAGAAAGATAAAAAGAGGAAAGACAAAACTTTTTCTTAATCTATTTTTTCTTAATTATATTATAAAATTTTTGCTCTATTATAATAGTTGGTGGAAAATTTAATAATATTGAAAAAATAGTTATATTAGTTGTTGTAAATACACAGATAGGTAACATATTTACTTACAAATATGGGTAACATTTTTTTTGTTTTTTGGGATTGAAAAATTATTTATCAAATACTTGTATTCGTGAATTTCCTGTATCAGCTACAAAGACCTTTCCTTGAGGATCTATTGCTAAATCTTCTGGTCTACTGAACTGTCCATCGTTACTTCCCTTAGATCCAAATTTGTTTATGAATTTTCCATCTTTATCAAATACTTGAACATTTGTTGATGTTTTATCTACAACAAAAACTAGATCTTGTTTTTCATAATAGTCTATTCCAGGAGCAGTACCTGAAAACTGTCCTGATCCATTTCCGAATGATCCCCACTGTCTTATAAAATTAAAGTTTTCATCAAAAACTTGAACTCTGGAATTTTTCATGTCAGTTACATACATTGTGTTATTGGAATCAAAGACTATCCCATGTGGTTCAAGGAACTCTCCTGCTGCTGAACCTTTAGAACCATATGACTCTATAAATTTGCCATTTTCATCAAATTTTAAAATTTGATGTGCATTTTTATCAGTTAAATAGACATAGCCCTTTGAATCTATAGATAATTGATGTGGTGTTCTTTCAGCACCTCTACCACCAGTATCTTCAAATCCCCATTTTAAAATAAATTTCCCATCAGGAGTAAATTTCTGTACTCTGTGGTTTGTCAGTTCTAGTGTATAAATAAATTGGCCGAATGGATCTACATATACATCATGCAATTTATCGAACTGTCCATCCCCAGATCCTTCTTCTCCCCATTGTAAAATAGAGCTACCATCTAAATCATATTTTTGAATTCTGTCATTACCAGTATCTGTTACGTATACATTTCCTTCTTTATCAATATCAATACTATGAGGTGAACTTAATTCTCCATTATTACTTTCTTTTTCTCCAAATTTAGTTAAAAA